>JBGSTS010000181.1:0-9064 GCA_041736435.1 Desulfobacterales bacterium
TGCCGGCCGCCACCGCGGCGGCCGAGCCCCCGCTCGATCCGCCCGGCGTGCGGTCGAGGTTCCAGGGGTTGCGGGTCGGGCCGAAGATATCCGGCTCGGTGACCGCCATGAGCCCGAATTCGGGCGTGTTGGTTTTACCGAGGATGGCGACGCCCGCCCGTTTGAAGCGAACCACGAGTTCGCTGTCGTGGTCGGGCACATAGTTGCGCAGGGCCTTGGACCCGAAGCTGGTGGGAACGCCGGCCACCAGTGCGAGCAGGTCTTTGAGCAGGAACGGCACCCCGGCGAAGGGACTGCGGGGATCGATCTCGGCCAGCGCCCTGCGCCCATAGTCGAACATGGGCCGCACCACGGCGTTGATGACCGGGTTAAGCCGTTCGATGCGGGCGATGGCCTCATCGCAAACGTCATGGGCCGACACCGCGCCAGAGCGGATCAACTCGGCCAGGCCCAGCCCGTCGTACTGATCGTACTCCTTGAATCCTGACATGGCTCCTGCCGGCTACCAGTCGTAGGTTTCCTTTTCGATGATGGTGGCCACACCCTGGCCGCCGCCCACGCAGGCGTTGGCGCAGCCGTAGCGGCCGCCCTTCAGGTTCAGGATGCGTGCGAGCGTGCCTACCAGGCGGATGCCGGTAGCACCCAGGGCATGCCCGATGGCCGTGCCCCCACCCATCACGTTGACTTTTTCAGGGTCGATGCCGAGCTCGCGGATACAGTTGAGCGCAACGACGCAGAAGGCTTCGTTGATTTCCCAGAAGTCGATGTCGGCGGCCTTCATTTTGGCCTTCTCCAGGGCCATCCGGCTGGCCGGCACGGGGCCTGCTCCCATGATCGTGGGGTCCACCCCGGCAAAACCGATCGATCGGATGGTGGCGAGCGGCCGGATGCCTTTCTTTTTGGCGGCTTCCTTGGACATGAGAATCATGGCCGTTGCGCCGGCGTTCAAGGGTGAGGAATTCCCGGGCGTGACCACCCCGTTTTTCTTGAAGGCCGGTTTGAGCGCGCGCATGCTCTCGATGGTGGCATCCTCGCGCACGGCCTGGTCGGTGGCAACTTTCAGCACGCTGCCGTCGGCCTGTTCGGCATCGACCGGAAGGATCTCACCGTCGAAGAACCCTTCGTTGCGCGCTTTGACCGCCAACCGGTGTGAGCGCACCCCCCACTCGTCCATCTCTTCCCGTCCGACCTGGGTCTGCGCCACCAGTTTTTCGGCGGTCAGCCCCATGTTCATGGCGGTCATCATGTCCCAGTGGCTTATGGCGGGGTCAAGGAACAAAGCCATGTTGGGCGAGATCAACCCGCGCTCGACCTGGGTCATGCCCATGGGCACCCGCGTCATGTGCTCCATGCCGCCGACGAGCACGGTGTCGGCGAAATTCATGGCGATCTCCATGAATCCGATCTGGATCCCGGCCATGGAGGAACCGCACTGCTGGTCGACGAACTTGGCGGGAATGGTCTTGGGCAGGTTGGCCATGAAAATCGGGATCCGGCCCCCGTAGGCCCACTGTTCTCCCACCGCCACGGCACAGCCGACCAGAAAGTCGTCGATCTCCTCTGCGTTCACCCCGGTGCGCTTGATCACCTCCGGCAGCACCTTTGCCAGCAGCTCATCGGCTCTCATCTTGCAAAACCAGTCCCGGGCCGGCTCGGTGGGCCGGGACCGCGACAATGCCGTCCTGAGGTAGCCTGCAATCACCACGTCTCTCATGGGGGACCTCCTATGGTTGGGTAAAAGATGATGAAGGGTTTAGAATCATAGTTCAAAGTTGTGTGAGTGTTTAGTTTTGGGTGTTTGGTGTTTGGTGTTTGGTGTTTGGTGTTTGGTGTTTGGTGTTTGGTGTTTGTTCACGGCTCGCGGTTTTCGGAATTCGGGCACGGTTCAGGCCGGGTAAAACCGCCGGCCCGAATCGGCCATCGTTTTGATCAGAGCGGCCGGCATGAAATGATCGCCGTACCGCTTTTCAAGCTCGACCAGCTTGCGGTGGACGTTGGCAAGGCCCCAGGCATCGGCATAGCGCAAAATCCCCCCGCGATAGGGCGGAAACCCCGTTCCGTAGATCATGGCCAGATCCATGTCCTGAGGCCGGTCGCAAATCCCCTCCTCGATCATGAAGGCCGCCTCGTTGATGCCAGCGGCCAGCATCAGATCGACGATCTCCTGGGAGGAGGCCTGCTTGGGCTTTACCCCGTTGGCCTCGAGATAGGCCTTGATGGTCTCGACCATCTTGGGGTTGGGCACGGGTTTGGGTCCGCTGTAGTCCATGTAGCCCGCGCCGGTCTTGCGGCCATAACACCCGGTGCGGTAAACGGCCTCGGTCAGCGGGTGCACCTTCCAACGCGACCCCAGCCGGCTCTCGAAAGTCTTGTTGACGTGGTAGTTGATGTCGATGCCGGTCAAATCCGATAGAGCCGCCGGGCCCATGGGCATGCCGAAATCCACCATGGCGGCCTCGATCGCAGTTGCATCCACCCCGTCGGCCATTAGATGGACCGAGCCGCTCATCAAGCCCAGAAGCTGACGCGAAACATAGAAGCCGGGCCCGTCGTTGACGACGATGGGGATCTTCTTGATGGCCCGCGCGAAGGCGACACTGCTAGCCAGGGTGGCATCCGAGGTCTTTTTGGCGCAGATGATCTCCAACAGTTGCATGCGCTGGGCCGGGTTGAAGAAGTGCAGCCCGATCATGCGCCCCGGGTCTTTCAGCACGGAGGCCATTTCGGTGATGGGCAAAGCCGAGGTGTTGGTGGCAAATATCGCCTCCGGCCGGCAGATGCCCTCGAGCTTTTTCCAGATCTCCTGCTTGACCTGCATGTTCTCGAGCACGGCCTCGATCACGAGGTCGGCATCCCGGCACCCCTCCAGGGCTGTGGTGGTCTTCAGCTGCCCGGAAATCATGGCCTCCAAGGCCTCGGGCTTCATCTTGCGGTTTTTGATGTGGTAGTCGAAGGTGCCGCGGATCGAGGCCACCCCCTTCTGCAGGGCAGCCTCGTTGATGTCCCAGAGCACGGCCGTGAAGCCCCCGGTCAGCAGCAGGTGCACGATGCCCGAGCCCATTACCCCGCCGCCCAACATGGCGACCGTGGTGATCTTGGCCGGCTTGAGTTTTTCGATCCGCGGGAGCCTGCCGGCGGCGCGGGTGTTGAGAAAAATCCCGATGAGGTTCTTGGCCACGTCCGAAACCAGGCAGTCGGCAAAGAGGCCGGCCTCGATCGCCAGATCGGCGTCGACATCGAATCCCAGGCCTTTTTCGAGCGCCTCCAGAGCTTTGAACGGGGCGATGTAGCCCTTGGCTTTGGACGCCGTCATGAGCTTGGTAAAGTCCAGCAGGGCCTTCTTTTCGGCGGCACTCGGCAGCCGGTCGCACCGGAAGCGCGTCACGCGGCTGCTGCGGGTGAACCGGCCGGCGATGAACTTCTGCGCCGCCTTGACCGCCGTCCCCACGAGCTCTCCAGGTTCGACGACCTCGTCCACCAGGGTCCTTGCCAGGGCTTTTTCCGCCTTGATGGACTTGCCGGCGGTGATCATTTCGAGCGCGCTGGGCAGCCCAATCAGCCGCGGCAGCCGCTGGGTGCCGCCGGCGCCCGGAATGAGGCCGAGCTGAACCTCCGGCTGGCCGAGTTCAGCGCCTTTGACGGCCACGCGGTAGTGGCAGGCCATGGCCAGCTCGAGTCCGCCCCCGAGGCAGGTGCCGTTGATCGCGGCGATCACCGGCTTGGGACCGGTTTCGATGGAATTGAGGAAGCGGTTGTTCTCCGCGAGCAGTTTCAGAATCTCCTCCCGCGTGGCAAGATCCTTGATCTGGGTGATGTCGGCCCCGGCGATGAAGGTTTTTCCCGTCCCGGTCATCACCACCGCCTTGACGGCGCCGTCTTTGAACGCTTCCCCTATGGCGTCGGCGATTTCCATCACAAACGCCCCCGAGAGCTGGTTGACCGGCGGGTTGTTCAAAACGAACACTGCAACCCCATCCTTAAGCTCCACCTTGACTGTCCGGTAGTCTGTCTTCATCGATCGGCGCCCCCTTTTTTGTGCAGGTGCAATTTACATGTAGCGTGCAACACGTTACACGCCTATCTCATTTACATTAATCAAATTATTTGTCAATACATTTTTATTGACATTTAGTGCCGCGGCCGTTATCACCCGAAACGCATCCGCGCCGGGCAGCGCTTTTTCCAAATTCGCCCGGCCGTTGAGGTCTTAGATGAAAATCGGTGAACTGGTCAAAAGAACCGGAATGCCCAAGGAGACGATCCATTATTACATCCGCGAGGGGCTGCTGCGCAAGCCGCGCAAGTCCGGCTCCAATGTCGCCGAATACACCGAGGGCCACGTCGAACGCATCCTGCTGGTCAAGGAACTGCGTGACATTTTCTTTCTGCCCATTCCCGAAATCAAAAAGATCCTCAAGCAGTCCCGCAAGCAATCGGCTCCGGATCAGGCGGCCTCTGACCTTCACAACAAGTACTTCCGCCCGCTGGACCGGCTGCTCTCAACCGAAATCGTCGGCAGCGAGGCCTTTTGCCGGGCCACGGGGCTGGGCCGCAAGTGGCTTGCCATCATGGAGGAATGGGGCGTCATCACCCACAGGGCGCGCAGCGGCAAGCCGGTCTACTCGCGCGATGATGTGATCATCGGCCGCCTCATGGTGGACATGGACACGCTGGGCTTCGGACCCAAAGACGGCTACGACCCCGAAGAGTTGAAGCGTATCGCCGATTTTATCCGGGACTTTGTGCGCAGCGCCCACCGCGAATACTACCGCCGCAACCTGGAGCGGCTCTCCTCCGACGAGTTGGACGGCAAGGGCAGCCGTTTTGCCGAAATTATGAGCTTGTTTTTTTATCACATCTATCGCAAACTCGTGCGCGAAGAGTACCTGCATCTGCGCAAAAAACTGATCCGCAAAGGGACCCGGTGACACCAGATATCCCGACAACCCCGCTCCAGGAGTTTCTGCAGAAGCAGGCCCAGGGCCGAATCCCCCTCTGGGCGACCCTCGGCATGGAGGTTCGGCAGGCGCAGCCCGGACGGGCCTGGGTGCGCGTTCCCTTCAACACGGGCCTGCTCAATGCAAACGGCGTGCTGCACGGCGGCGTGGTATTTGCGGCGGGGGATGCGGCGGTTGCAGTGGCCCTCTTGGGGCTGGTCGAGGCCGGCACACGAATCTCCACGCTGGAGATGAAGATCAACTTCCTCAAGCCGGTCGACGGGACTGAGATCATCGCCGAGGCCTCGATCATCCACAAGGGTGGCAAGACCGCCGTGGGCGATGTGACCGTGCGCGACGGCTCCGGCACCATTGTGGCCAAGGCCTTGGCCACCTATGCCATCGCAAAAAATAAATGAGCTCCGGCTCTCAACACGGACGCTGAAGCATATATCCAGCTCGCAACTTAGAAGAGGTTCCACATGCACAACCAACCACCTTCACCGCTTGCATCCTGCGCCGAGTGCCCCTTCCAGAACGCCGAAAAGGTCTGCATCGCGCCGGGCGGCAAACACCCGCAGACCTGCCCCACCGTGAACCAGAAGGCGGTTCTGGCCGCGGCCATGGCGGAATACGCCAAACCGGAGATCGCCGCTTTTGCCCGCAGCGCCTCCATCCAGGAGGCTGAAGGCTATGCGGACCGCAATCGGGGTTACGCCTCCGTCCGACCATTGAAGCCGCGAATCCTCGAAATTGCCGAGTTCGCCCGTCGGATGGGCTACACCCGTCTGGGCCTGATCTTCTGCGCCGGCCTGGTGCGCGAAGGCAAACGGGTGGGAGCGTTTTACCGGGAAAAAGGGTTCGAGGTGGTCTCGGCCATCTGCAAGGTGGGTCAGGTGCCGAAGGAAAAAATCGGCCTGAAGGACGAAGAAAAAATCACCGCGGGCCGGCACGAGTCGATCTGCAATCCCATCGCCCAGGCCATGCTCATGAATTCCGCCAAGACCCAACTGAATATCCTGGTGGGCCTGTGCGTCGGCCACGACTCCCTAGTGTTCAGGTACAGCGAGGCCCCATGCACCGTCCTGGCCGCCAAGGACCGGCTCTTCGGCCACAACCCGCTGGCTGCCGTCTACACGCTGGACAGCTACTACCGCTATCTGAAGCAGCCGCTGGAGTGAGCCGAGGATGCCCTCATCGGTAGAGTCCCTCCAGGGTTTGCCAAAAGCCCGGAAACGATTTCTGCACGCACGCCTCGTCTAATATTCGCACACCGGGTGTTTTCAGACCGGCAATAGCAAAGCTCATGGCGATGCGGTGATCGCTGTGGCAGTCGATGGCCGCCGAGTGCGGGCGGCCGCCTTCGATCCAGAGGTTCTGCGCGTTACACCCCGCTGCAACCCCCATTCGATTCAGGCCGGTGGTCACAGCGGCCAGCCGGTCGCTCTCCTTCTCCCGCAGGTGCGCCACGTTGCGAATGACGGTTCGGCCTTTGGCGAACGCCGCGACGACGGCCACCGTGGGCACCGCATCCGGGATGTCCGCCATGTCGACATCGACTGCGGAAAGCGGCCCACCCGAGACCGCCACCCCGTCCGGCCCGACTTCCACCCGGCAGCCCATCTGCTCCAGGATGTCGAGAAGCCGGATGTCCCCCTGGCGTGAGCTGCGGTGGGTGCCGCGCACGCTGACCGTGGAGGCCGTGACCGCCGCGGCCGCCCAGAAATACCCGGCCTGGGAGCAGTCGGGCTCGACCCGATGCCTCCCGGCACGATAGCAACGGCCGCCCGGCACGTGGAACCAGCTATACCCGTCGCGTTCGGCTTCCACACCGAAGCTCGCCATGGTGTCGAGGGTGATGTCGATGTAGGGCCTTGAGACCGGGCCGTGGGTCACACGCACTTCCAGCCCCTGGCTCGTGTATGGCCCGACCAGCAGGAGGGCCGAGAGAAACTGGCTGCTCAGTGCGCAGTTCAGATCGGTGCGGCCTCCGCGAAGCAGGCCGCCCTCGATCGCCACCGGAGGGCAGCCATTGCCCTCAACCGAACGCGCGGCAACCCCCACCTGGGCCAACCCGTCGAGCAGGTCCCGGATCGGACGGGCCCTGAGCCGTTCAGTTCCCGTCAGGACGGTGTCTCCGCGCACCAGGGCCGCTACCGCGGTCAAGAGGCGCATGGAGGTCCCCGAGTTGCCCAGGAAAACGGGTTGCGGGCAGGCTTTCAAGCGGCCCTTGCATCCCGCAACGGCCAGCGTTTTACCTTTAAGTGCCATCGCAACGCCCCATTTTTTCAACGTGTCGCACGTCAGATGGGTGTCGTCGCTATCCAGGGCATTCTCGATCACACAGGGCCCGTCGGAGAGCGCCGCTGCAATCAGCACGCGGTGGGTGATGCTTTTCGACCCCGGCACCGCCACCACCGCCCGGGTGGGAGCAAGCAATTTGATCTCACGCATAACTCAACAACCCCTGCGCAACCAATAGACGGTAACTTCAATGGGTCAAAAAAAGAATCCACCGCATGTGTCATCGCATGCAACCTTAAGACTCAAACCGATGGACTGCTTTTGAACGCAAAATCACCGCAGGTCTCATTATCCGACCATCACCGATGACGAAGTAGAACGTATAATGTCAAGGCGCGCACGTCCCACGGCACGAGGCGTATCCCGCCACGGCGGGACCGCAGCGGCCGCGGGGTAAAGCGCAACGCGGAGATTGGCCTTTCTACTTCGTCATCAGCTCGGCTTCGACAGCCATCCGCATGATGTCCACCGGCGCCGGCCGCCCCGTCCACAGCTCGAATTGACGCGCCCCCTGGCGAATAAACATGGCCAACCCGTCGATCGCAACGCATCCGGCTGCGGCGGCGTCCCGCAACAGACGCGTTGTGAGCGGGTTGTAGACGATGTCCATCACCACCAGCCCGGGGCGCAGGCGCTCGGCCGCTACCGGCGTTTCACCCGCTCCCGGCGCCATGCCGACCGGCGTGGTGTTGATCAGGACATCGCAACCGTCGGCTGTGAATTCGGGCAACGGCTTGAACTCAGCCCCCAGCTCCGCTGCCAGCGCCTCTCCGCGTGCCCGGCCACGGTTGAAGATCGTGACCGTGCCGCCCTCGGCCATGATCCCGAAGGCCACAGCCCGTGCCGCCCCGCCGGCGCCCAGCACAGCGGTCGATTTGCCCCTTAGGGGGGTCTTCTCTTTCAACGAGGCGATGGCCCCGACGACGTCGGTGTTCCAGCCCTGCAGTCGGCCGTCGATGTTCACGATGGTGTTGACCGCTTTGACCCGACGGGCGGTTTCCTCGACCTCATCCAGGCATTCGATCACAGCCTGTTTGTGCGGGATGGTGATGCTGGCCCCTCGAAATCCCAGCGCCAAAAGCCCGGCGATGGCCGGGCGGATGGCCCGAACCGGAATGGCCGCGTACACCCCGTTGTAGCCGGCGGCGGCAAAGGCGGCGTTGTGCATGACCGGGCTCAAACTGTGTCCCACCGGGTGACCGAGCAGCGCGAACCGGGCCGGAGGCGAAGCGGCGGCGATCTCGTGCGCGGTTCTCTGAACGGCGCGTGCGGCGCCGATCAAATCCGCGTAGATCCGAAGCAAAAATCGACTCGGGAGCAAACCGCCGCGGTTCAGGTTCAGCAACTGCCGGTAGACGTTGGCCTCGCGCCCGCTGTCGAGAACGTTCAAGTTTAGCTCTCGCTTGATCGCGCCGATGCGGACGGCAGCGGCGATCCTTGCGTTCAAGAGCGCCAGGATCTCGGCATCCAGCCGGTCGATGCGCCCGCGCTGGGACTCGATCTCGGCCGGGGACACCGGATCGGGCTCCGAGGAGCCGCCGGGAGTTTTAGGACCAACGCTCATGTTGCAGCCCTCACCCGGTGGGACGGAGAATGCCGGGCACCTCCGCCACCCAGTGCAGGAACTCCTCGATCGCAACCGTTTCGACAACCGCCTTCCCGATGCCGTTCAGCTGCACCATGTAAATGGATTCCCCGCTGCGCTTCTTGTCCTTGCCGAGGGCCGCCTGCACCCGCCTGAGATCCGCGGCCGCCTTCGTGGGCAGCCGCAGCCGCTGCAGCAGCCGGGTGATCCGATCATAGGCGGCAGGCTCCAGGCGGCC
>JBGSTS010000193.1:0-2904 GCA_041736435.1 Desulfobacterales bacterium
CGCTCAGGGCGGCGAACAGCGGGTTGACGTCGATGAAGGGCCTCGGTCGCCTGACGGTTCGCCACGGCGACCGGCTGCAGGTCGATGAGCGCATGGCCTGGGTCGGCGCCCCGCCGCTCCGGCTGAGCGTGGTGCTCTTCGCAGCGGGGTTCCCGGCCCTGCGCATGGCCGGGGACGGGGAATATCTTTACTACCAGGACGGGCAGGCGGCCGGCGCGCCCGTGAAACGCATCCGTTCGAGCGATCCGGACCTCAAGCGCATCCTGTCGATTCCGATCCAGTCCAGTGACATCATCGCCCTTATCAGCGGCCGGCTGCCCGTCAAGGAGCACACCTCCGCCAGGCTTCTGCCGGTCTCCTCGGGCCAGGGCTATGCCCTGCAGCTGCTTACGGGCCGGCAGGTTCGCCAGAACATTTTTTTCGACGGAGCCAAGGCGGACGCCCGCCAGACCCAGGTTTTCGAATCGGGCAGTCTTCTCTACCAGGCGGATTTCGTGGAGATGCAGCGCATCGGCCGCTACAAGGTGCCGCGGCGGCTGGTGATCTCCAACGCGGCCGGCACCAGCGTCCAGTTGGTCGTCGAACGCTTTTGGGCCGACGTTCCCGTTTCGCCCGAAATGTTTGTGCTGGCAGCGCCGAGTCAATAACTCAGGGCCCAACTCACCCGAGGTAGAAACTGCTGCCCATGCTCGCTGAAATCCTGGCAACCGGAGAGGAAATCCGAACCGGCGCTCTGGTCGACTCCAACTCGGCCCACATTGCCCGCACGCTGGAAGCCGACGGGATCGAAGTGGCGCGGTTGGGCGCGGTCGGGGACGACCTGGCGCAGCTCAAAAGCGTTCTGATCGAGATCGGCGCGCGGGCCGAAGTGGCGGTTGTCACCGGGGGGCTGGGTCCCACGGTGGACGATCTTTCCGCCCAGGCCGCGGCGGAGGCGGCCGGCATCGATCTGGTCCAGGACGCTGAGGCACTGGCTGCAATCGAGGCCTTCTATCGGCGCCGCAACCGTCCGCTGAACCCTTCGGTCCGCAAACAGGCGTTTTTACCACGGGGGGCTGAGATGCTGTCCAATTCGGTCGGCACTGCGCCCGGGTTCAGCCTCCGGATCGGCGGCTGCCGGTTTTTCTTCCTGCCGGGCGTTCCCGCTGAAATGGAGCGCATGCTGGCGGAGCATGTCCTGCCGGGCATCGAGCGGGTGAGAGGGCCGGTTCGGGAGCATCGTCCGGTGCGCACCTTTTCCTGCTTCGGGCTGACCGAGTCCCTGACCGGCGAGCGGGTCGCAGGGCTCGAAGGCCGGTTTCCCGGGGTGAGGTTGGGACTGCGCGCCAAATTCCCGGAGGTCCAGGTAAAGCTTTACACGAGCGACCCCTCCGAAGCTGCGGCCCTTGCCCGTCTCGATGCGGCCTCGGCCTGGGTCCGGGGGCGTCTGGGCGATGTGCTCTTCTCCGAGACGGGTGCGCCCATGGAGGCCGTCGTGGGCTCTTTGCTGCGGACTCGGAACGCCTCCCTGGCCGCCGCGGAAAGCTGCACCGGCGGATTGCTCTCGAGCCTTTTGACCGATGTGCCCGGCAGCTCCGATTATTTTCTGATGGCCACGGTCACGTATGCCAACCAGGCCAAGCTGAGCATCCTGGGCGTGAGGCCGGAAACGCTTGCCCGGCAAGGGGCGGTCCACGAGGAGACCGCCCGGGAAATGGCCGCCGGCGCCCGCCGTCTGGCCTGGTCCGACTACGCGCTGGCCACCACGGGCATCGCCGGCCCCGGGGGCGGTACGCCCGAAAAGCCGGTGGGCACCGTGTGCATCGGGTTGGCCACCCCGGAGGAGGTTTTCGCTTATCGCTTTCGCCTTACCTACGGCCGGCGCTCGATGAACAAGCAGGCGTTTGCCATGAAGGCGCTCGACCTGCTGCGGCGGGAGCTGCTTAAGCTGCCGCACACAGATGACGCATGACCGCCCTCGTGTTCATTGCCGGCGGCGTGGTGCTGAGCTACGTTTTGCTCTCACTGCTCTTCGCCTACCTGGCTCAGCAATACCCGCGCCGCCCGGTGAACGACCCGCCGGACTGGGGGCAGGTCATAGACGCAAGGATCCCTGCGCCCGGGGGGGGCAGTTTGGAGGTCTGGCGCGTGGTGCCGGAGGGGCCTGTGCGCGGGACCGTCGTGCTGGCCCACGGCTGGGGCCGCAATCGCGACCGCATGGTGCACCGGGCCCGGCATTTCGGCCGGTATGGTTTTACCACCGTGATCCACAGCGCCCGGGACCACGGCGGTTCCAGCCCGCGCCGGCTCATGAACGCTGTGAAGATGGCCGAGGATATCGAGGCGGTGTTGAGCTGGGTGGGCAATCCGGTGCTGCTCTACGGACACTCCGCCGGCGCGGCGGCGGCCATCGTGGCGGCCCACCGCAACCCGGGGTCGGTGCGGCTGCTCTTTCTGGAAGCCTGCTACGCGGACACCGAAGAGGCCCTGCTCAGCCTCTACCGCTGGTTCAACCGGTTCTTCGGCCGGGTGTTCGGGCCGGCGATCGTCTTCTGGATGAACCTGGCCTACGGCTTCGCGCTCGATACGGTCAGCCCCGCGCGGCTTGCCCCGGGAATCCGCGTTCCGGTGCTGATCATCCACGGGGCGCTGGACATGCGCTTCCCACTGGCGTTTGCCCAAAAGCTGCACCGCAGTTTCGCCCCGGAGCGCGCCGAGCTCTTCGTGGCCCCGGCTGCCGGCCACAGCGAGTCGAGCCTCTCCGCCGAGTTCCCGGCGGTGCTGAAAGCCTTCATCGACCGGAAGCTTGACCCCACCCCGGCTGGGACCATCCCGGCGTGAATCGGCGCGACGAGATGCGGCCGCACCCCTCCCACTCCGCGCGCGGAGACGGTCTCTCGTTTTCTGCCGGCTGGCTCATCGACG
>JBGSTS010000197.1:0-2886 GCA_041736435.1 Desulfobacterales bacterium
CTGCGGCCGGGAAACGCCGTCGCGGAGGCGGACGCCTTCGTGGCGATCGGCCGCCACCTGCACGCGGCAGGCGTGCCGGTGCCCGCGATTTTTTTTGCCGACACGTTTGCAGGACTGGTTTTCTTGGAGGATCTCGGGGACACGCGCCTGCAGGAGGCCGCGGCCCGCGAACCCGAGCGCAACCGGGTCCTAAACTGGTACCGCGAGATCATCGACAGCCTGGTGGCCATGGCCATGGAGGGCGCTCGGGGCTTCGACCCCGCCTGGGCCTACCAGACACCCCGCTACAGCCGGGAGCTGATCCTGGAGCGGGAGTGCCGGTACTTCGTCGACGCCTTTCTTAATCGCGCGGCGGGGGTGAACGACCGTTTCGAGCACTTCGAGGAAGAATTCGAACTGATCGCCGAAAACGCCCTGCAACATGGCGTGGAGGGGTTCATGCACCGCGACTTCCAGTCACGCAACATCATGCGTCGGCAAAGCCGCTGGTATTTCATCGATTTCCAAGGCGGACGAATCGGCCCGCTGCAATACGATCTGGCCTCGCTGCTGATCGACCCCTACATGGACCTGACGCCCGCCGAGCAGGAGGCCCTTCTGCAGCATGCCCTGCAGCGCCTGGCGGCCCGGCGCCCGGTGGACCCCGCCCGCTTCCGGCAGAGCTACACGCACTGCGCGCTGGCGCGCAACCTGCAGGTTTTGGGCGCCTTCGGCTTTCTCGGCACCGTCAAGGGCAAACCGTTTTTCACCGACCATCTCCCCGCGGCCCTCGCGCGGTTGAACGACCGGCTGGCCGGTCTCGACCCCGGGAGGTTGCCCCGCCTGCGGCGGGCGGTGGCCGCAGCCATGGCGAACATGGGCGTCGAGGATACCGCGAAGAGGGTTCAGAGGAAAAAAGACCAGGGTGCAGATTAGCGCAAGGCAGATCTTGGGATTTTATCACAACCCCATTCAGATGGAGGCCGCATGAGCACCATTAAAGTTGTTGTCAACGGGATCCCCGGCAAGGTCGCCTGCGCCGTGGCCGCCCATGTTCAAGCCGACGCGCGCTTCGAGCTGCTCCCGGTGTCCCTCACCGGGCCTGACATCCAGCTTGCGGAGCACAACGTTGCGGGCGTGTCGATTGCGCTCGTCCGGCCCGCGGCCCGCGAGGAGGCCATGGCATCGATCCGCACGCGGCACGCCTGTTTTCTGAGCGTGGACTACACCCACCCAAGCGCCGTGAAGACCAATGTGGAGTTCTACTGCCGGATGGGACTGCCCTTCGTCATGGGCACCACCGGGGGCGACCGGTCCACGCTCGAGGAGACCCTCCGAGGCTCCAACACCGCGGCCGTGGTGGCCCCCAACATGGCCAAGCAGATCGTCGGCTTCCAGGCCATGATGGAATATGCGGCCGACACCTTCCCGGGCTTGTTCCAGGGCTACCGCCTGGAAATCCGGGAAAGCCACCAACAGGGAAAGGCCGACACCAGCGGAACCGCCCGTGCCATGGTCCGCTATTTTAACCGGTTGGGGGTCCCGTTCACGGAGGATCAGATCGTCATGGAACGCAACCCCGAGGTGCAAAAGACCCGCTGGGGCGTCCCTGATCAGTACCTATCCGGCCACGGCTGGCACACCTACACCCTCCTGTCGGCGGACCGAACCGTGCGCTTCGAATTCACCCACACCATCAACGGGCGCGAGATCTATGCCCTGGGCACCCTGGACGCATTGGTCTATCTGCAAAAGAAACTAGACGAGGGTGAGCGCGGAAAGCTATACACCATGATCGACGTGCTCAAAGGGGCGTAGACCGTAAAGCGGATTAAACCTATAACTAATTGATAATTATATTTTATACTATAGCTTTATCGTCTCCTCGCGTTGACTTCCAGCCTGCAATCCGCTAAAATTGAGATGTGCCTTCAGCCTGAGCTAAGGAATCGCATGGACGAAACTGCCGCACAGTTGCTTCAGCAACTTTCCAACAATCTGCCCGGGGTGGAGACCTCGCCCGCAGCGGCGGCCGGGACCCTGTCGCCTGAGGGCCTCGACCGCCGACGCATCCTGCTCGTCGAGATGGCCTACCTGCTCAACGCCTGTTTCCGGGATGTTCAATACTGGGAAGGGGTCAAAACTGAAAAAGACACATTTAAACAACTCGCGGCGGTTTTGCTCCAACTGGCCAAGCTGCCCGGTCATCAGGGCCTCCTTCAGATAACCCGCCGCAGCGGCGCACAGGGCAAGTCCGGCGACCGTCCGGATTATGTTATCCGGCTCGGGGAGCTGAGCATCGACACGGCCATCGTCGCCGCCGTTATCAAGCGCATGGGCATCCGGTTCAAGCACATCGAGGGGCGCATTCTCAAGTTCAACGAAACGCTGGCGGCCGAGGGCATCGAATCCATGCTGCTGCGCCTGCCGGAAGATTCACCGGAGTCCATTGAAACCGTGCGCGTGGCCCTGCGGATTCTCTCCTGCTTCCGGCTGGCCGCCGAGAAGAGCGCGCCCATCACCTTTGTTCGCAGTGGAACATCGATTCAGCTTGCCCCGGTCTGCGACGATCGCCACCTGCCCGACCCGAACCTGACGATGCTGGCCGCCGTCAACGACCTCTCGGCCGCCGCGGTCCAGGAACTGGCTCTCAAGGTGTCGGCCCTGATGCAGCGGCCGGAAGGCGCCGCACTGCGCAGCCGGGTGCCGAACGTTTTTCAGGCCATGTTCGCCATCAAGAGCCTGCGCGAAAAGTTGAACCGTCCACCGATCGAGGTCAACAGCGACCGGCTGTCCGGGGAGGCGCCCACCGGAACCCCAATGGGCAGCGGCGGCACCTTTGCACGGATGGGCGCAGGCGCACCGGCCGGCGCGGGTGCGCCCGCCCTCTCCACCGGCGGGCCGGCG
>JBGSTS010000273.1:0-12300 GCA_041736435.1 Desulfobacterales bacterium
CATGCCGCTGCCCGCAGTGCGCGCCGGGGTCAAGGTTTTGCGCCGGCGGATGCCGGACAACCGGCTGAGGCTGCACCTGGAAAGCTGCGCGCTGCACTACGGGTGCCCCGCCGGAAAGAACTTTTTCCTGGGCCGCTACGAGGCCCCGCTGCCGACCGCCGTGACCTGCAACGCGCGCTGCCTCGGCTGCCTGTCGCTGCAGAAGAACAGCGGGGTGAGTTGCACCCAGGAGCGGATCGCCTTCACCCCGGCGCCCGAGGAGATCGCCGAGGTGGCGCTCTTCCACATCGGGCGGGTGAAGAAGCCCGTGGTGAGCTTCGGCCAGGGGTGCGAGGGGGAGCCGCTGACCGCGGCCCGGGTGATCGAGCCGGCCATCCGGATGATCCGCTCCCGAACCGGGCGGGGCACCATCAACCTCAACACCAACGCCGGCTTGCCCGATGTTCTCGACCGGCTCTGCAAGGCGGGGCTCGACAGCATCCGCGTCAGCCTGAACAGCGCGCGACGGGAGTGCTACGAAGCCTATTTTCGGCCCAGGAGATACACGTTTTTCGACGTTCTGCGCAGCATCGACGCGGCGCTTTCCCAGGGGAAGTTCGTCTCCATCAACTACCTGAACTCCCCCGGCTTCACCGACACCGAAGAAGAGGCGGCGGCGCTTTCGGATTTCCTGCGCCGGCACCCCATCCACATGATCCAGTGGCGCAACCTGAACTACGACCCCATCCGCTACTGGAAAGCCATGGGCGCGGCTGCGCCCCTGAGCGCACCCATGGGGATCGAGGTTTTGATGGAGCGCATCCGGCGGGAGTTCCCGAGGCTTAAGTTCGGGTATTTCAACCCGCCTAAGGAGAAGTGGGATAAAAAAAGGTTCACGGTTCACGGTGAGCTGGTGTCGCGGGATTCCAAAGAAGTCAAAACAGCTTCTCACTAGTTGAGTGGCTGAACAATTGAACCTTCTCGATCAAGATAGACTTTGAAAAGGTTCTTTTTCGCGACGGCTTTGTAAAAAGCCCAAGATCCCCGCTGGAGCGGGGCAGGCAAGGCGTGCGAATTACTCGCCGCGAGGCGTACTTATAGTACCTCGCAGCGGCCGCGGGATGAAGCACAACGCAGAGATTGGGTTTTTACGAAGTCGTCTATCAACCGTATGCGCTATATCGAAGCTAGAATCACCTTCGACTGCTCCGAGCCCGAAACGGCGGCCGACCTCATCGCCGGGCTCTTTTTCGATTTCGACCTCCAGGGGGTGGTGGTGGAGGACCCCGGGCTCGAGCCGGCCGAGCCCTGGGCGGAAGATGCCGTGGCGCGGCCGGAGGCCTTCGCCGTCATCGGCTACCTCCCGGAAGACGACCACCTGGACCGAAATCGGCTGCAGCTGGAGCAGGGGGTCGCGCTCCTCGGCAACCACCTCGGCCTCATTTACAGATTCAGCTACCGCGCGGTGGACGAACAGAACTGGGCCGAATCCTGGAAGGCCTTCTTCTGGCCCCAGAAGGTCGGCGAGCGGATCGTGGTCAAGCCCTCCTGGCGCGATTACGAGCTTCAGCCCGGGGAGATCGTGCTTGAGATCGACCCGGGCATGGCCTTCGGGACCGGCACCCACCCGACCACGGTGCTCTGCCTGCGGCTTATCGAAAAATGGCTGCAACCGGGCGCCTCGTTCTTGGACATCGGCACGGGGTCCGGCATCCTGATGGCCGCGGCCGCCAAGCTCGGCGCGGGGCGGCTTTACGGCGGGGACTGCGACGGCATGGCCGTGCGCATCGCCGCCGAGAACCTCTGCCGCAACGGGGTTCGCCGGGACCGGGTCTCTCTGGCACAGGGATCGCTGGCGTCCGCCTTCCGGGGGGACTTCGACCTGGTTTGCGCCAACATCCTCACCCATGTCATCCTGGAGCTGCTTGAGGATCTCCCCCGGGTAATCAAGAAAAGCGGCGTCTTCATCTGCTCCGGCGTTATCGCCGAAAACAAGACCCTTGTAGCCGGCCGCATGAAGCGCCAGGGTTTTGAAGTCCTGGAAGTTTTGTCGAAAGAAGGGTGGGTCGCTATTGCCGGAAGGAAGGGGGCATAGAGCATAGAGCATAGGGTGTCGTCGTGTTGCTGCTGCTGTGCTCATTTGCTCTTTTAATCGATGCTCTGCGCCTAGCGCCGGACCGGCGGATTTGGCTAAGCAGAGAGGACTTTCAAGTAAGTTGGGCGTTCTTTCCGCGGGATTCCCGCCGTGGCGGGACCACGATCGGATCGTGGCTGGAAGCCACTCCCACAAATCTGAACCTACTTGCTGACGAGTCACCGGTGCATGCGGCGTGCAGCGCTAAACACCAAACACAAAATATCCAGACACCAAAAATCATGCGCATCCTGCTTGTGGAAGACGACCCGAAGATCGCCGCCTTCATCCTGAAAGGATTGAAAGCGGAGGGGTTTGCCGTGGACCACGCCGCCGACGGGGAGGCCGGGCTGGACCTGGCCCTGACGGAGCCCTATGACGCGGCCGTGGTGGACCTCATGCTGCCCAAGCTGAGCGGGCTTGACCTCATCAAGACCCTGCGGGCCGAGAAGGTGAAAACACCGGTCATCGTGCTCTCCGCCAAGGGGGCGGTGGAGGACCGGGTCAAGGGGCTTCAGACCGGGGCGGACGACTACCTGGCCAAGCCCTTCGCATTCTCGGAGCTGCTCGCCCGGGTGCAGGCCCTGATCCGCCGCAGCACCGACGCGGCCGAGCCCATGCGGCTGGCGTTTGCAGACCTTTCCATGAACCTGATCACGCGCGAGGTCTTGCGGGGAGAGACCGCCATCGAGCTCCAGCCCCTGGAGTTCTCTCTGCTGGAGTACCTGCTGCGCAACGCCGGCCGCGTGGTCTCCAAGACCATGATCATGGAGCATGTCTGGGACTACCACTTCGATCCCCAGACCAACGTGGTGGAGTCGCGCATCTACAAGCTGCGGGAAAAAATCGACAAGGGGTTTGCCGTCAAGCTCATCCACACCGTGCGCGGGGTGGGATATGTCATTAAAAAAGCTGACTGAGCTCAGGCGTACCCTGGCGTTTCGGCTGACGCTCTGGTACGCGGGGGTGTTCCTGCTCTCCGCGGCCATCGCATTCGCCTTCTTTCTCTATTTGATCACCGCCACCCTCCGGGGCCGCACCGACCAGGAGCTGCTCACGGGGGTGCGCTCCCTTTCCGCCGTCATGGTGCGCCAGGGCCTGGAGGCGGTCAAGCGCCAGGCGGTGCTCGAATCCCAGGCGGCGGGGGAGCAGAAGATTTTCATCCAGCTCGTCTATCCCGACGGCCGGTTGTTTTCATCGTCTAATATGTCCTATTTTCAACACATCCCCGTTTCAGCTGAGGCCATCCGGCGCATGCTCGAACAGGGGGAGCCCCTGTTCGCCACCGTGCGCTCGCCGGACCGCAGCCATGAAATCCGGGTGGTCTATGCCCAGATCGGGCCGGGCTTGGTCGTCCACCTGGGCCAGGCCATGGAGGATCTGGCGCGCGTCATCGACGCCTTCCAGCGGGTTTTCACGGTCGTCATGGCCGCGCTGTTTATCCTGGCCGCCGTGATCGGTTGGTTCATGGCGCGCCGGGCGCTCTCCGGAGTGGAGCGCGTCACTCGCACGGCGAAGCGCATCTCCGGCGGCAGCCTGGCCGAACGGGTGCCGGTCCGGGGCCGGGAGGACGAGGTCGACCAGCTGGCGGTCACCTTCAACCGGATGCTCGACCGCATCCAGACCCTGGTAACCGGGATCAAGGAGATGACCGACAACATTGCCCACGACCTCAAAAGCCCCATCACCCGCATCCGGGGTCAGGCCGAGCTGGCGCTGACGGGCGGTGGTCGGCAGGCGGAGTACGAGGCCATGGCCGGCAGCGCCGTCGAGGAGTGCGACCGGCTGCTCGACATGATCGACACCATGCTCTTCATCTCGCGCACCGAGGCGGGGGTAACCCGGCCGCAGTATCAGGAGATGGACCTTGCCGCGGTGGTGGGCGACGCCTGCCGCCTGTTCGAAGCCCTGGCCGAGGAGAAGGGCATCCAGCTGAGCTGCAATACCCCCGAAGTTTTGCCCATGTCGGGCGACACCCGCCTCCTCCAACGCATGCTCGCGAATCTCCTGGACAACGCCATCAAGTACACCCCCCCGGGGGGCGCGGTGAGCGTTTCGGCCCGGCGGGGCGCGCAAGATCGGGTGACCATCGACGTCAAGGACACCGGCCCCGGCATCTCAGCGGCGGACCTGCCCCACGTGTTCGAACGCTTCTACCGCGGCGACCCCAGCCGTTCTCAAGCCGGGGCCGGACTGGGTCTGAGTTTTGCCCGGGCCGTGGCCCGCTCTCATGGGGGTGAAATCACCGTGGCAACCTTTTCTCTGGGCGGCAGCGTGTTGTCGGTTTCACTTCCTTGCCATCCGACCTGAACCGGCCAAAGCCATCCCTGCATGAAGCAGTTGTACTTGTGCGCTCTCAGCCGTCTCTGGGGATTTTAGATAAAAATGCTGCGACCTTGCCCAATTCAGCTTGGAGTAATGACCGACGGTAAGGGTCGCGGTCGTTTTTCATGCCAACCAACAGAAATAGATAGATTAATTTATTATTGACAATAAGGATAGCTAACGCTAACAAGACCAACTGCAAAAGTAGGGATTCAGCAGTTTTTTTTACCTTATTTTTAAACTTTTCAAGCATATGCTTTTTATTCCAACCAATTTCTTTATTCTCAAGGGAGGTCGACGATGGCAGAAAACGCTGGGAAGACACAGGGCTCCGAAATCGTCCGGGACAGGGGCGCAACCAAGCTCTCCGATCTCTGGACCAAGGAAGATTACTGGGCGATTTGGCTCGGATTCATCCTGATCATCGTGGGGATGCTGATCTACCTGCCAAGGCCTCCCAAGGACATGCACGAGAAGATCGACAAGGCCAATGCCACGCTTGCGGCCGAGGCGGCCAAGGGCCCGTTCAGGACCATTGAGTGGTACAAAGCCTCGGATTCCAAAGGCGGCATCAGGGCCAGCCGCGAGCCCCACGGGCAGACCATCGCCTCCTGGATGAAAAAGCCGGCAGGGTGGGTTTCCAACCCCATCGACAGCCTCGTCGTGACCAAGGAACATGCCGACGCCAAGAACGCGGCGGCCAAGGCCGGCTACGAGAAAGCCAAGAAAAAGATGGACGACACCCTTGCTGCGGCTACGGCGGGCCAGGCCGCCGCCGCCGCGGCCGGCTTCAAGGACGAGAAGCTCAACGAGGCGGCCAAAGACGCCATCGGCGAGTGGCGGGCGGCCCGCCGGGGCGAATCCTCGGCCAAGGGAAAAACCTCGAATAAGCCGTTTAACATCATCCCCTCCCTGATCGGCCTCTGCGTCGTTCTGGGCCTTTTCTTCTCCATCGGGATCAAGTTCATGGGCAAATCCGTCGGCAAGTTCCTGGTGGCATTTCCCTTCGTCTTTCTATTGGCCACCCTGGCCTTCATGGGGGGTGAGCAGTCCACCATGAAATATTACGGCTTCGGCGACCCACTGTGGGCCATCGCCATCGGTCTTCTTATCAGCAACACCATCGGGACACCCAAGTGGGTTCAGCCGGCGGTTCAGACCGAATACTACATCAAAACCGGTTTGGTTCTCCTGGGGGCTGAGATCCTCTTCTCCAAAATCGTCCAGATCGGAATACCGGGCATCTTCGTCGCCTGGGTGGTCACCCCCATCGTGCTCATCGTCACCTACATCTTCGGGCAAACCGTTGTGAAGATGCCCTCCAAGACGCTTAACATCACGATCAGCGCGGACATGAGCGTCTGCGGCGTTTCGGCCGCCATTGCCACAGCGGCGGCCTGTCGGGCCAAGAAGGAGGAGCTTACCCTGGCCGTGGGCCTGAGCCTGGTGTTCACGGCCATTATGATGGTGGTGATGCCCATCTTCATCAAGGCCGTGGGCATGCCGCATGTCCTGGGAGGGGCCTGGATGGGCGGCACCATCGACTCCACCGGCGCAGTTGCCGCAGCCGGCGCGTTTTTGAGCGACAAGGCCCTTTACGTGGCAGCCACTATCAAGATGATCCAGAACGTGCTGATCGGGGTGACGGCCTTCGGCGTGGCGGTTTACTGGTGCGCCAAGGTGGACTGTGTGGCCGGCGAGAAAGTGAGCCCGATGGAGATCTGGCATCGGTTCCCCAAGTTCGTCCTGGGGTTCCTGGCCGCCTCCATCGTTTTCTCCCTGCTGTATGAGGCCATCGGCAGCGATGTGGGCAACGCCCTGGTGGACCACGGTGTCACCCGGGGCTTCACCGGTCATTTCCGGGGCTGGTTCTTCTGCCTGGCTTTTGCCAGCATCGGTCTGGCGACCGACTTCCGGGAACTGGCACACTACTTCAAGGGCGGCAAACCGGTTATCCTTTATGTCTGCGGCCAGAGCTTCAACCTGGCGCTGACCCTGTTCATGGCCTGGATCATGTTCTATGTGGTGTTCCCTGAAATCACGGCGGGGATCTAACCATGCACTCAACAGCAGCTCAGTTGGGAATGGGAGCGGGTGGGCTCGGCCCGAGGATCGCCCGCCCGTCAAACTGGTTGAAGCTTGTAATCGGCTTCGTATGCATCTGGGCTTTCATGTTCTTGGTTGTCCCAGCTTTCGATGGCCTTCCAGGGTTCAAGACCATCATCAAAAGCAACAGGGATCTGGACATAAAAGCCACCGCCTTGTTTTACAGCGACGCGGAGGAGACCAGCGAGGCGCAGAACTACCTGAACAACAGCAAGGGGTTTCTGTGGTAGGGTAACCGCAGATGGTTCATTCCCGGGGGCGTCGAAGGGTATGCCGCCCCCGGTGTTTTTATGAGGGCTCTTTCTTCAGACAAAGACCCGGGATGCTTCTTCCCGCCGCATCTGCTCCGATATTTCTTGGATCCGGCTGATGGCCTCTTCAATTTCTTTTTGCTCTCGTTGCTCCCGGCCCAGGTGAGGTCTGAGTGCCGCGTTGAGCCGTTTCTCCGCCTGGGCAAGCTGGTTGAAGAAAAGCAGGTAGTCGGTCCGGGAGCGGTAGGCTCGGCGCAGAAGCGCATCGATGCCTTCCCCCTCGGCCCGCAGCAAATCAACGTAGTGGTCGACCAGCACGGAGAGAAGGTGGTTGTATGGGGCGCGTGCCTCCGGCGGCAGGGGAATCGGCTCTGTGATCGAATTAACGTTTTTGGCTTTACCCTCCGCCACAACGCCCCTGGCCGACTCCAGCGCCTGCTCCCGGGTTTTCAGGTAGTTGGATGTGAACTTCTTCTTACCGTCGACGTATTTCTGGAACCGGAACATATGGTAGACGATGATGATGGGGATCAATATCATCCAGACGTTCATTTTCGGCTTTTCCAGCACATGCCCCGCCAGTTTAAAAGCAAACTGACGTTCGTATGCCAAGATCTCTTTGTGTTTTTGCTCCATGGGGGTCATGACGCTTTTATAGCGACACTCCTTTCCGATGTAAACACCCGCCGCATCCAGGACTTGAACCTGGGTGCGGCGGGTGATAGCGTGACCGCCCATGGCCCATGGCCAAGCTGCGCTGCGGCGGCTGCAGGAAGAACAGCAGGCGACTCGGTTGCGTGCGGAATTCGCTGAACGGTTTTTTTTCTTGAAACGACCCCTTCTCATCTTTGCCGCCACGAGCCTGATTATTATCGGCGCTCCTCAGATCCCAAATCTGAATCTGGTTTTTGCCGGGGACGTTCCGGCCGCCGGCGCCTGGCAGCAGTTCGAACGGCGGGTGCGGGACGATCGGATTTCCTACGAGGAAGGCTTGAAGGAAATCGATCGCTGGCGGGAATTGCTGCAGCAGGCCTATCCCGCCCGTGAGTTCGACCAACGGATCTTCTTCCCACTACGAGGTTACGGGATCAAGCACGTGGGCGGCCAACGCGGGGAGGGTTTCAGGCCCAGCCGCTACGAGTTTGTCGGGCCGAAAAGGCGCATCGGCCACCCCGCCCAAGACATCTTCGTCCACGACGGCAACCAGGACGGGCTCGACGACCGGACCGGGAGTCCCATCATGGTGCTCTCCATCGCCGACGGCATCGTGACGTCGACTTTTTCCGAGTGGTCGCCCCTTCCGGAAGAGCCGGAAAACGGCAAGCGCGGCGGCAATTACCTATGGATCTACCACCCGGCCCTGCGCCTGTTTGCCTATTACGCCCATCTGCAGGAGGTGAACGTCGATGTTGGAAAACGGGTGCACGGCGGCGAAAGAATCGGGACCCTGGGCCGCACCGGGACCAACGCCTATGCCGAGCGCTCCCCGACCCACCTGCACCTGATGCTGCTGCGGGCTGAAGACATGCGGCCCGTCGATCCCTACCCCATCCTCAAAGGCAGCCATGCAAGCCCTTGACACCCCCATCGACTACGATCTCCGGCTGGTCGCCACCGAGGCCGCCACCGGGTATTTCGGGGCCATACCGCGGGTCGAGCCGGACGAGGCGGTCGCCCTAAAATATGTGCGGGTTCATCCCAACGACGAGTTCATGCGCCGTCATCTCTTGCGGCGGATCCAGGGCTGGGCAGATCAGCGGTTGCGAGAGGCCATCGCCGCCGCCGCGAAAAACGATCCATTCCTGTTGGCGCTGCTCTGGGAAGCCTCCCTGTTTCGCGCCTGCTCCCGCTCCTGGGTGGTGCCCCTTCCGGCCGATGCCCTGCCGGGCTTGTCCGTCCATACGCCACTGGTTTACATCCGGTCGCACCTGTTGGAAGACCGCCCCGTGCACGAGCGTTGGGCTGCTCTCTTTAGGAGCAACATTCTCGAGCATCGGCCCCTCCCCACGCCGGAGGAGCTCGACCTGGCCGAACCCTGCTGCCTGCGGGACGCGCAAGCGTTTTTGGAACCGCACCTTACATTGAAGGCGCTGTTCGAGAGATCGAAACGGGATTCGGATCGGACCGATCCGTTTGAGATGAGCGCCGAGCAGGTGCACACCCTCGCCCTGGAGCGGCTGCGGCAGGCCGGGGTTGTCCTGGGCGGCGAAATGCGCCACACCGCCTCCCTGAGCCCGATCGCCCTGCTGCGGACCTGGAAGATGAAGAGCTCGGTGCGCCTTGGCCGTCACGACTTCACGCTTTCGGGCGAGCTCACCGCCTACGGTCGGGGTCTCGATGTGGAGGCCGCCCGCGCCGCCTGCGCCATGGAGATCGTGGAGCGCTGCTCGGCCTTCGGCAGTTTCGGTTCCCGGGGCACGGTGGGCTGCTGCCAGGAGCACCGGCTGGTCCACGGCCGGTGCTCCGAACTGCAAAAGGAGGGCCCGCAACCGCTCGACCCCAACGCGCTTGCCCTGGAAGCCCCTTACCGGGATGAGCCCCTGTACTGGATCGACGCGGAAGAGCGCACGGCCGCCGGTGTTCGGCCGATCCTCGTTCCGGCGCAATGCGTGTTTTTGTTCTGCAACCTGGACGAGATCAAACTTTTCTCGGCTCTGGGCTCAACCGGGTTCGGCGCCGGGGTTTCGCCGGAAGGCGCCCGGCTGAGCGCTCTGACCGAAGTCATCGAGCGGGACTGCGAGGGGACGACCCCGTTTGCGCCGGCGCTCTGCTTCGAGATCGAGAGCCGTGACGAGCGCCTGAACGCCCTGCTGGAGAGTTATCGGGCGAACGGCATCCACCTTCAGTTCCAGGACCTCACCCCGGCCTTCGGCCTGCCCTGCTGCAAATGCTTCGTGGCCGGCCCCGACGGCCTGGTTGCCAAGGGCACCGGCGCCCACCTGAACGCCCGCCGGGCGTTGATGTCAGCCCTCACCGAAACTCCGTATCCATTTCCCGGCGGCCCGCCTTCGCGGCCGGCCATGGAGAGCTTGACACGGGTCCCGGTCGAGGCCCTGCCGGACTATTCCAGTGGGGTCGCCGCGCAGGACCTGCAGCTCCTGGAGAACCTGCTCCTTTCAAACGGCTTTCGCGTGATCTATGCGGACCTCACCCGTTCAGACCTCGGGCTGCCCGTGGTGCGGGCGATCGTGCCGGGCATGGAGATCCTGGCCGACTTCGACCGGTTTTCCCGCGTCCATCCGCGGCTCTACGGCAATTATCGCAAGGTGACCGGCAACATCGACCGAGAGATTTGCCCGGAGAAGTCGATCACACCCAAATAAGTCATCGTGGATTCTGTGCGGCCTGAATCGATGGATGAAGGCGGTGGTTCAACATGGTTTGGTAAAATCCCAGCCCATCTCGATCGCCAGCCAATGCGGCAGGAGCATGATGGAGTGGGAATAGTCGCAGCCGGTCGTTTCGATACCGGCCCGCAAGGCATCTACAAGGGGATTGGTTGCCTCAATGATGGATGTGAGCGTCACCGGCGCGGCGCCGGCCGGATGGCGACCGTTGGGTGCCCGGCACGCGGAGGGGTTCGAACTGACATAATGCGTCCGGCAGATGATGGGCCGGATTGGGTAGGCGCTGCAAACCTGCTCGACCAGCATCGGGCAGCAAAGGGCCTCACCGGGCAGGTGTTCGTCGTGGATGATGACATCCCCCGGCCGACCGCGGCGAACCTCATCCGCCATATGCCACTGATACGTACGCCACCTGAGCTCATCGATCTGCCGCCTCGAAAATGTGCGCTTGATGAATCGACCCAGGGCGTAAGCCTCCAAGACGTTCGTCTGGATGTGCTGTCCGCAGCAGCATCCGGAACAGCCCCGCCTGCAGCTGGGGACAATCCCCTCCTCGCGCTTCAGCCGGGCAATCTCGCGGCCGGCCGCCTCGTCCACGGCGGCATAGACCCTGGCCACCAGGATCTCCCGGACGCTCATGGCGGGGCCAGCAGCAAGCGTAGTGTCCTCGACCGGTTTCATCCGTCCCTCAGAAGTGATCGAGATGTTTGGTGGGAGCGGCATCTTGCCGCGATATCACCGCGTCAGAGACCCACTGCCACAGGGATGGCAATTCATTCTCCATCACCCAATGCAGCAGGGTGCTCATTTTAGTGCTTCGCTCCCGCCAGGCGCAGGAGCACGCTGCGCCCCTCCTCGGAAAGGCCATAGCGGCTGATTTCAGCCTTGAGGGTTTCAGCGCTGCCGTTGCGGCCCACGTATCCGTTGACCCGCGTCGCTGCAGTTGAGTTCATCAGGTCGACGTCCGCCGTGTAATAGCGCTGAAGCTCCTTGAGCAGGCGCTGGTTGTTCCTCAAATAGTATTTCTGGTGGTACGCTTCGGCCGGGTAGAACCGGCTGAAGGGGACGATTTCGGTGTGGATCGTTTTTCCGAGCGTGTCCGCCATTCGATCGCGGGTTTCAAGCGATAGGCGCCTCTGCTCGTCGCTCTGATAGAACACGACCGCCTTGTACTGTGCGGACCAGGACCGGCTGGTCGGGTCGTGCTCCTGCCAGAAGATCTCGAGTAGCTTCTCATAGGATATTTTCGAAGGATCGAAGTCGACCTGCAGGGTCTCGGTGTGGTCTCCGAGCCGATGGTACGTCGGGTTTTCCCGAGTTCCGCCGGCGTAGCCGACGCGGGTGCGCATCACCCCATCGAGGACTCCGAACCTGGAGTCCGGGCCCCAGAATCAGCCCAAGGCGAAGGTGGCGGTTTCGAATAGGGCCGGCGCGGCAGCATCGATGGCAGGAATCAGTGCAGCCGTTGCGGCCGTCTGGCCGGCGGCCGGCTGGGAAGACCCCAACACACAGGCGATCGCAAACATTGCAATATCGGAATAGCGTTTCATATCGAGATCCTGATGGCGTTTGTAATATCGACTTGATAGAATTTTGCTGATGTCCTAAACCGATTGCGAAACGTTACAGACTACTATAAGCCTGAAGGGGAGATCCACAATCCCGAGACCCCGAAAGGGGGCGTCAGGGGGACTGCCGTCAAACCATGTGGAGAAGCGGCATTCTGCCGCGATGGAAGGGGGTCTATCCAATGTTCAGCACGATCGGGACGTTTTTTCGGGCGACAACCTTTGGGGAGTCCCACGCGCGGGGCGTGGGGGTCGTCATCGACGGTTGCCCCTCCGCGCTATCGCTGACCGAGGAGGACATCCAGCCCCAGCTCGACCGGCGCCGGCCCGGCCAAAGCCGGCTTGCCACCGAGCGGAACGAAACCGACCGGGTTGCCGTCCTGAGCGGAACGGAGAACGGCCTCACGTTGGGTAGCCCCATCGGCCTGCTCGTGCTGAACCAGGATCATCGGCCTGCCGACTACACGCACTTAAGCCGCATCCCCCGTCCCTCTCACGCCGATTTCACGTATGAGGCGAAATACGGCATTCGGGCGGCGAGCGGCGGGGGCCGGTCGAGCGCGCGCGAAACCATCGGCCGGGTGGCGGCC
>JBGSTS010000279.1:0-4409 GCA_041736435.1 Desulfobacterales bacterium
GAGGCGTACGTTTTGTACGCCGCAGGGCCCGCGAGGCGCCGCGCAACGCCGAAGCTGGGCGTTCGGCGACGCCGTCACCGGGTCAGCGCGCTGTAGACCCTGAGCAGTCTCCCCGGCAGCTCCCCCAGGTCCGAAATCACATGGTGTCGGGCCTTGCCGTAGAGCCGGTCCAACCCGGGGTCGGCCGGAAGGTTCACCGTCAAAGCGTGGAAACGAATTTGCCGGGCACCCATCTCCGTCAGCGCCTGCCGCGTGTCGGCCACGGCATAGGCCCCCTTGTAGTCGGTGTCGTTGGGAAACCCGTCGCTCAGGATGATCAGCAGACGCACGGCGGCAGGCACCTCGCCCAGATCGCGGGCGGCATGCCGTATGGCAGCGCCCATTCGCGTGTTGCGCTGCGGCTGCAAGGCGCCGATTCGGTGTTTGACATCTTCCGTCATGACCTCGTCAAACCCCTTGACACGGAAATAGTCCACTCCCAGTCTGCCGGTACCTGAGAAGCCCGCCACCGCCAGGGTGTCGCCCAGACCGCTCAGGGCCTCGCACAGGACGACGATCGCTTCCTTTTCGATGTCCAGAACGGAAGACGTGGATCCCGGAACGGTGTTGGCTGTCGAGCGCGAAACGTCCACCAACAGCAGAACAGCCACATCGCGCCGATCCTTGACGCGCTTGATGAACAGCCGGTCGGAGGGCAAATCCCCGCTGCGCCGGTCGATGGCGGTTTCCACTAAGGAGCGGTAGTCGAACTCATCCCCGTCCGGCCATCGCCTGAGGCGTTTAAGGCCTTCGGGACGCAGGCGCTCGAACACCCGCCGGGTCTGCCGCACCAACCCGTAATGGCGCCGCAACACGTCGGAATAGAAATCCCCCGCAGCGGAAGGCACCCGCCGTTCACGCACCTGCACATGCTCCGGCAGGTAATCCCCTATCCGGTCGTCCCACTCCGGATAGCGAAACACCAGGGCGTCTTCCGGCAGGCGGCTATCAGATCCGCCGGTTTCCTTTGGGCAACGACCGCGAAGCGTTTCCAGCCGTTCCTCGACCACCGCTCGGTCGCGACACAGCGTGTGAATGTCGTCGGTGGCGAGGTTTTCGCCTCCGGCTGTGAGACGCAGCTGGATGTCCACCGGGGAGGCCTTGAGCCCGTCCTGGGTCAAAACCACCTGAATTCGTCTGGCCAGCCGATTCAGCGGACGCTCGCCGGCCGCCGCAGGGTTCGGCCAGGGGCGCCAGCCGAAAGGGGTTGTCAGGGGCCGCCGTCCTGCGGGAAGACCGCCCGTGCGCCTCCTGACCGGTTCGAAAAAACGTGCGGTCAGCTCCGCTGAGACTTCCACCGGGCTGGCAGCTGAAACAGCTGCGTCGAAGACGTTTGCAATCTCGTCGACCAGTCCATCCGCGCCGACATCCGGGAGGGCAAATGCCAGACGGGCCAGCAGGTGATGGAGCACATCGGCCGTTTCCGGGAGTTGCTCGGCACCGGTAATGAAAACGCGGCACAGTGCGGGGTATCCCCGCCGAATCAACCCCGGATAAGTGGTTCTGAGGCGTTTGCGAATCCGGCCCAACTCGAAGACGGTGAACAGGTCACCCGCCAGCAGGGGGTCCGGAAAGTGCGCGAGGAACGCCTCGAAATCGGATCGCCCCGCCTCCGGGCGAGAGCCGGTCATGGTTGCCCGGCAGGGCTCCTGGATTTTCTCCGCATCGAAGTCGAAGGTCCCGAACTCGTGGAAACACGCCTCCAACCGCACCAGCAGCCTGTAAAGCTCAGCGTTTTCCTCCTTACCGGGAAACCGGTCGATCTCATCCGGCAGGTAGATCGCGTGGGCATCGGAGCACACCATGCGCCCCGGACCGAACTCAGCGGCTTTGACGCCGGCCAGTGCGGAGACAGGGCGGATGGCCAGCACCAGTCCCGTGCGGGCCTGCAGGTACCGGCGCAGGCGGCCCCGAACCTGGGCGAACCCCACGCTCACTTGCAGGGTGCTGAAACGCTCCCGCGCCGCCAGGGATTCCAGCGACAACGCCCGAGCTCCATGCTCCCGCTGGCGCCGGCAGGCCAGCAGGGCATCGTCAACGAAGCCCCTCAGGGCATTTTCCTGGAGCAGTCCGAGTCCCCGGGACAACCCCGCCAGAAGAGGCTCCACCAGCCGCCGGTCGGTGCGGGCGACGCGAAGAATCTCCTTTAGCTGCCGGCGGCGCCGACGCGGCGCAAATGCCCGGACGGCCCTGGGCAGCTCGGCCGCGAAATATCGCCCTTCGTCGTAGCTCACATCCATCGAAAAGAGCGTATGCAGCAGGTCGAGGTAACAACCAACTGCCTCCCGGTCGCCGCCGGCCAGCAGGGGCCCCAAAGCACGGAGAGGCTCCGAGAGCGTATAGGTGCCCTTGCTCGCCATTGCCGCCCAAGCCAGTTGAAATCGCCGGAGGGTCTCTGCGTCGCCATGGGCCAGTACCGGTGGCAGACACTCCGCCATGATCCGGCCCAGCGTGGGACCGGTGTCTCCCGCTTGGTGCAAGCAGATATGGTAGGTTTCAAGGTGTCCGGGGGGCACCTCGCCGACCAGCTCGGCGAAGCCCAAGGCAACCGCCCGGCCGAAGGAGGCCTCCTGCCCGAGCGCCTGGAGAGTCGCTGCAACCAGCAGGTCGACCTCCCGCCGCCCAACCGGTGCGGTCTTGCTCGCCAGCCGCGCCGCCACTTCAGCCGCCAGTCCTGGGTCGGCCAGCGCAAGGGGCTTGAGGGATTCAGGCATCGCCGGGTCAGAAGACATCGTCGATCAGGTCGGCTAAGGTCTCCAGCAGCCGCTCATCGTCGGTCAGGGGCAGGCAGACCGCCGTTCGCAGGGCTTCCTTTTGCACGATCCCCAGGCCCATCAGGCGCGCGGCATGGATGAGCAGCCGGGTGCTCGCGCCTTCCGTGAGTCCCTGCTCCCGTATGGCGCGGATCTTTCCGGCCAGGGCCACGAGCTTCAAAGCCGCCTCTGGCTCGACCCCCCCCTCCCGAGCGACGATCCGGGCCTCCGTTTCCGTTTCCGGGTAGTCGAATTCGAGCGAAACGAACCGCTGCCGGGTGCTCTGCTTGAGGTCCTTGAGGACGGACTGATAACCGGGATTGTAAGAGATCACCATCATGAAGTCAGGGTGCGCCGAAATGTACTCTCCGGTTTTATCGACCACCAGCCGGCGGCGGTTGTCCGTCAACGGGTGAATGACCACGGTGGTGTCCTTGCGGGCTTCGACCACCTCGTCGAGGTAGCAGATGGCGCCGGAACGCACCGCGAGCGTCAGCGGCCCGTCCATCCACACGGTCTCGTCGTTTTGCAGCAGGTAGCGCCCGATCAGATCTGAGGCGAAGAGGTCTTCATGGCAGGCCACCGTGATCAGGGGCCGCTGGAGGCGAAACGCCATGTGCTCCACAAACCGGGTCTTGCCGCAGCCCGTCGGCCCTTTGAGCATGACCGGAAGCCGTGCGGCATAGGCGGCTTCAAACACCGCGATTTCGCTGCCACGGCTCAGGTAGAAAGGTTCCGTAGTGACCCGGTAGCTGTCGATTGCGCTCGCCGTCATTGCCGCTCTCCCATTGTTCCGTTTGCCATCCGTACCCGGATGTAATAAGATTTAAATTACACCGCGGGACATAGGTACGACCACGCTTAACGCTCACCCGTGAGCCCCATGCCATATATACCGGAGCATTATGACAGACAACAGCCACATGGTCCATCGCCTGCGCGACGGGGACAAAGACATCATCCTGGTCGGCACGGCCCACGTGTCGCGCGAGAGCGTACGGCTGGTCGAGGATGTGATTACAGCGGAAAAACCCGACACCATCTGCGTCGAGTTGTGTGCCTCCCGCTTCCAGGCCCTGCGTCAGAAGGACCGCTGGGGGGACACGGACATCATCAAGGTCATTCGGGAAAAAAAGGCCTTTCTGCTGCTGTCCAACCTCTTGCTCGCCGCCTTCCAGAAACGTATTGCCCGCAAAATGGACGTGACGCCCGGTGCCGAAATGCTCAGGGCCATCGAGATGGCCGAAGCGCTCGGCGCACAAATCTGGCTTGCGGACCGCGATATCCGTGCGACCCTGTCCCGAGCCTGGCACACACTGGGGTGGTGGGCCCGGATCAAACTCTTCTACCAGTTGCTGATGTCCATGAGTGCGGCGGATGACATCACCGAGGAGGAGATCGAACGCATGAAGCAGCAGGATGTGCTCGAGGCGCTGCTGGCCGAAGTCGGGCGCTCCATGCCGATGCTGAAGACGATCCTGATCGACGAGCGCGACCGGTACCTCGCTGCCAAAATCCGCCAGGCCCCCGGCACGAAGGTCGTGGCCGTGGTCGGGGCCGGCCACCTCCCGGGTATCCGGGCCCACTGGGACGCGGCGGTCGATCTCGCCGCCCTGG
>JBGSTS010000285.1:0-18397 GCA_041736435.1 Desulfobacterales bacterium
GCAGGGCGGACTCGGCTGCCAGCGCCGCCGCCCCGGTTTTGCCCGGCGAACCGGCAACCACCATCAGGTGACCGGTGAGGCCCTTGTGGGTGTCGGCGGAGCGCCGCGGCAAACCATCGCAGACCCGGTGTGCGGTCAGCAACTGCTGGCGGGGGGCCACCTGTTCTACGAGGTGCGGGGGAATGCCGATGTCCACAACCTCTAATTGACCGGCCATTTCGGCTCCCGGGAAGATGACATGTCCGATTTTCGCAAAGCCAAAGGTGACCGTGGTGGCCGCCCGGACGGCGGTGCCGCAGATTTGCCCGGTGTCGGCGCTTACTCCCGAGGGGATGTCGACGGCCAAGACCGGGCGACGAGAGTGGTTGATGAGTTCGATGAGCTCTCGGAACACCCCCCGCACCTCGGCGTTCAGGCCGGTGCCGAGCAGGGCGTCCACCCAGACCGCCGTTCGGTGCATCTCCGGCTGCCGGGCCTTCAGGGTTGCGGCGTCAGGAATCTCGAACACCGGGACGGCGAGCGGTTTCAGCAGCGCCAGGTTGGCGGAGGCCTCGCCCCGCAGGCGGTCGGCGGTCCCTAAGAGGAACACGCGCACGGGATAGCCCTTCTGGGCCAGGCAGCGCGCTACGACGAACCCGTCTCCGCCGTTGTTGCCACAGCCCGCGGCGATGCCCACTCCCCGGCTGGCGTCTGCCGTAAATTGCGCCAGGAAAACCCGCGTGGCTTCGCGGCCGGCGATCTCCATAAGCACTCGACCCGGTAGGCCGAAGGTTTCGATGGTCAGGCGGTCCAGGGTCTGCATTTCGGCGGAAGTGACCAGGATCATGACGAACCTCTTTCGATTTGTTTCAGCAGCCACCGGCTTTTGGCCGCCATGCGGCGGGCGTCACGGCGCTCGTTTTCGTGGTCGTAGCCGCAGAGGTGGAGCACGCCGTGGACCATCAGCTGGGTGAGCCTCTCCTCCATCCCCATGTCCGCCCGCAGCGCCTCGCGGCAGGCCGTGTCCACGGAGATCACCACATCGCCCAGCAGGTTCGGGGAGAGATCGCCGAAGCAGCCCGAGCGCATGGGGAACGCGATCACATTGGTAGGGCCCTGCCGCCCAAGAAACGCCAAGTTCAGCTCGGCGATTCTGCGGTCGCTGACCAGCAGGATGGAGAGCTCGGCGTCAGGAAGCCCTAACGCGGTTAACAGGGTCCGGGCCGCCCCCCGGATCTTTCGCAGGCTGATCGGGTGACGCCTCTGGTGATTGGCGATGTGGATATTCATGGCGGGATCTGGTTTTGTCCTTTTCCCCGTTGGGAAGACGGTGCTCGAAATACTCGATGCGGTTGTGGTGGATACCGTTTAGGATTGTGTTGAAGCTGGCGGCGATCTTGTGGATGTCCTTGAGCGTGATGTCGCACTCGTCGAGCTGGCCGTCCTCGAGCACGCGGTTGATCAGGCCCTGGACATGCCCCTTGATCCGGGCCGGGGTGGGGTTCTCCAAAGTCCGCGAGGCGGCTTCGACTACGTCCGCCAACATGACCAGGGCGGCCTCGCGGACGCGGGGCTTGGGGCCGGGATAGCGAAAATCCTCCTCCTTCACCTGGGAGTCCCCCTTCACCTGACGGGCCTTTTCGTAGAAATAGCGGATAAGGCTCGTTCCATGGTGCTGGCGAATTCCGTCCACGATCACCTGGCTCAGCTTGTGCTCGCGGGCGATCTCCACGCCGTCGCGAACATGGGCGATCAGGATGAGGCTCGACATCGAGGGCGCCAGCCGGTCGTGCCGGTTCTTGCCGTTGCGCTGATTCTCGATGAAATAGAGCGGTTTTCGGATCTTGCCGATATCGTGATAATAGCCGGTCACCTTTGCCAGCAGGGGGTTGGCCTCGATTTCGGCCGCGGCGGCCTCCGCCATGGACCCCACGATGACCGAGTGGTGATAGGTGCCCGGGGCTTCGATCATCAGCCGCCGCAGGATGGGACGGTCCAGGTTGGCAAGCTCCAGCAGAGTGATATCCGTAGTGTAGTCGAAAAAAATCTCAACCAGGGGCACGATGCCGGCTGCCACGATTCCTGCACCGAAACCGCCTATGAAGGCAAAGGCAACACCCCACAGCATGCCCGACCACGAGATGTCCCCTGCCGCCAGCCCGATTCCCACGGCCACCGCGATGCTCAGCAGGCCGGTTTTGGTTCCGGCGGCGACGAACACCTTGCGTTCGCGGCAGCTGCGGATCCAATAGGCCCCCATGCTGCCGGTGACCAGATACGCCATGCACATCGCCAGGCTCTGGCCGGTGATGATGGCGGCCCCGAAGGCCGTCACGACGGCGAAGGGCACCCCTGCCGAAAGCCCTAAAAAGACGCAGACGATCATCGGAGCGGCCGACAACGGCACGGCGAAAGCCGGAGCCCAGGCCGGGATGGAATAGGGCGAGCTGCGGGCGGTCAAATCCAGCAGGCTGCCCAGGGCTTGGGCTAGGAGTAGAAAAAGAATGAACAGCGCGGCCATAAGCAGGATGTCCCGGGCCGGGGTCCGGGACTGGCTCAGGCTGCGGCCCAGAAACAGATGGTAGACCACGGCGATGACGCAGAGCATCACCCCCGCGACGCCGAGCAGGGTTAAAAAAAACTGCTTGGGTTTGGCTTCCGTCTCAAGCGCTTTGAGCTTGAGCACATGCAGGTCTGTGACCCGTTCCCCCTCCCGCAGCAGCATTTCCCCGGCTTTGATCCGGTAGAGGACGGGTTTGACCTCGGTTGCGGCCTTGGCTTTGCGCTCCTCGGTTTCGTTGCGGTTCAGTGTGATGTTGGGTTGAATCAACCGCTGGGTCAGATCCACCACCAGGTTGCCGGCAGCGTAGTCCTGGTCCCGCAGCCACGGCTGGCCGACGGTGCGCACCATGCCGCGGGCCTGGTCGGCGCTGTAAAATTGCCTTGCCTCGCGGACGACGCGTTCCTCCTTCGTGCGGACCTCGCGCAGCACGATGCCCTTTTCGAGATCCTTGAGCATGGCCTCCTTGCTGGCGACGACGCCGTTTTCGAGGAGCTTCTGCAAAATCTCCGCGACAGCGTCCGCGATGCGCTTGGGGAACCCCTCGGCTTCGAGTGCGGCATAGGGGCCCTTGCCGATGCGCACGCCGAGCTTGTCTTCGAACAGTTTGCGCAGGTCCTCGGGAGTGTACGACGGGGCCTGGCGCCGCAGGTCCGCCGGCGGGCCGGCGCTGCCCTCGATGTCCTGCGGTTGGCTGCGGTTCTCGACGGCCGCCTGCTGCACGGCCCGCACGTCGGCAAACGCCTGCTGCACCAGCTGGGCCAGGCGGCCGGCGAGATCCAGGTCGAAATCGTAGACCGTGAGCACTTCCTGGACGGCTTGCTGGCGCTTGATGCCGGTCGCCGTCTGGTCTTCGACCAGAAAGTCCTTGGGCGCTTTGATGTCTTTTTCGGCGACGTCGCCGGAGGTGTAGGCGACCTTGGAGACCAGCAGATCAGGGTGTAGGATGAAAGCGAAAAGAACGGTCACGGCGATCAGCACGGCTATTCGGAAACCCGGCACCGGGCGTCCGGGGGTTGGTTGCCCCGATTTATGCTTTAGCGGGTTCATGCTGCGCCCCTCTCTGCGGGCCGCGCTTATGCGCGTCGAGATCCTCGTAAGCCCGGATGATTTCCTGCACCAGTTTGTGTCGCACCACGTCCTGTTTTGAAAAATACACGAACCGGATGCCCTCGATCCCCTGCAGAATATTTTTGGTTTCGATCAGCCCGGACATGCGTTCCGGCGGCAGGTCGATCTGCGTGATGTCGCCGGTGATCACCGCCTTGGAGTTGAACCCGATCCGCGTCAGAAACATCTTCATCTGCTCGGAGGTCGTGTTCTGCGCCTCATCCAGGATAATGAACGAATCGTTGAGGGTTCGGCCGCGCATGAACGCGATGGGGGCGACCTCGATCACGCCCTTTTCCATGAGCGCGGAAACCTTCTCGAACCGCATCATGTCGTGCAGGGCATCGTACAAGGGGCGAAGGTAAGGGTCCACTTTTTCCGCCAGGTCGCCGGGCAGAAACCCCAGGGTTTCACCGGCTTCCACTGCCGGGCGCGTCAGGATGATGCGGTTCACCTGTCCGGCGGTATAGGCGGCCACGGCCATGGCCATGGCGAGGTAGGTCTTCCCGGTCCCGGCCGGTCCGATGCCGAAAACGATGTCGTGCCGGCGGATCGCCTCGATGTACTCCTTTTGCGCCGGACTCTTGGGCGTGACAACGCTCTTCTTGGCCGTGACATAGACGGTGTCCAGAAAGATGTCCCGCAGACGGGTGCGATGATCCCGGCTGAGCATGCGCGCGGCGTACTCGATGTCGTTGGGATGAATCGGGTAGCCTTCCTTCAAGAGGTCGTAGAGTTGATTCAGGAGGTTCTGGGCCAGCTCGGCCGCATAGCGCTCGCCCTCGACAAAAACGGTCGTTCCGCGGGTGTTCACGCGGACCTCGAGAATCTCCGCCAGCCGCTGCAGGTGGACGTTTTGTTCGCCGAACAGGTGGCGGGCGGTATCGTTGTCCGCGAACGGGATGGTGATGGTGTGGCGTTCGTTTGTCATACTCAGCCTATTTTTTTAGCACACCTGCGGCTGCGAATGCAAACGGCAGGCGAGTTTTGCCTTGACTTCACCGGTCGGGCGTTGTTAGTTCGACGCTGCTTTTCATTCCCCGTTTTCGGGTGGCATACAGGCGGTGCACATGAACGCATTCGACATCATCATCGTCGTGATTTTAGGCTACGGTCTGTTGTGGGGGATTTTCCGGGGGTTGGTCAAGGAAGTCTCCTCGATCATCGGCGTGATCGGTGGTTTCATTTTGGCCTATCTGTACTATGGGGCCGTCGCCGGTTGGCTGACCGGGGTGGTGTCCAATCCCGCCTACCGCAACATCCTTGCCTTTATGATCCTTTTTTGCGGCGTGGTGATCGTGGTCAATGTGATCGCCATCGTTCTCAAATACATCCTGAACCTGGTCTTCCTGGGCTGGCTCGACCGGCTGGGCGGGGCCGGGTTCGGCGTATTGAAGGGCGTGTTGATCGTGTCGGTCCTGTTCTTGGTGCTGACGGCCTTTCTGCCCAAGGGGGCCCCCCTCATCAAAGACTCTGTTTGTGCGCCTTACGTGGCCCTGGTGTCCGAAAAGATGGCCGCACTCGTCTCCAGCGATGTCAAGCGCGAGTTTGCGTCGAAATTGGGAGAGTTGAAAAAAGCGTGGCAGCCCCCGAAATAGAGATGTCGCTCGAGGCGATGATCGAGTTGATGCGCATTATCGCCGTGTTGCGGGGACCGGCCGGGTGCCCCTGGGACCGGGAGCAGAGCCCCCTCTCCATGGTGCGCTTCATGCTCGAAGAGGCCTATGAGCTGGCCGAGGCCGTCGAGTCGGAGGATATCGAAAACAGCTGCGAGGAACTCGGGGACGTGCTGTTCCACGTGCTCTTCATTGCCCGGATGCACGAGGAGCGCGCGGCCTTCACACTGGCGGATGTCTGCCGCGCCATCTCGAAAAAGATGATCCGGCGCCACCCGCACGTGTTCGGCTCCGCCCAGGTCGCCGACAGCGGGGAGGTCGTGCGCAACTGGAAGCGGATCAAGCAGGCTGAAAAAAACCGTGCGACCCGGCAATCGGCCCTGGACGGGGTGCCGAGCGGCGCACCGGCACTGATGCGGGCGCTGGCGGTTTCCGAGAAGGCGGCGCGCGCTCGATTCGACTGGGACGATGTGCAGGGGGCGCTGGCAAAGCTGGAGGAAGAGCTGGCCGAGCTGCGTGCCGCGCTGCGGGGGGGCACACCGCAGCAGGTGGCCGAGGAGATCGGCGATGCCCTGTTCACCCTGGTCAACGTCGCCCGCCTGGCGGGCCATCACCCCGAAACGGCGTTGGCCGGTTCGGTCCGAAAGTTCGAACAGCGCTTTCGCCGCATGGAGCAGACCATCACCGACGCCGGCCGGGAGCTCATTGCCGTGCCCCAACCCGAAAAGGACCTGATCTGGGAAACCGTCAAATCAGATGATTGCGATCATTGATTACAACGCCGGCAACCTCACCAGCGTGGCCCGGGCCGTCGAGCATCTCGGAGTCGAGTGTGCGGTCACGCATGACCCGGAGTTGATCCGCCGGGCGGAGCGCATCATCTTCCCCGGCGTGGGGGCCGCCGGGGCCGCCATGGACAGCCTGCGCCGCATGGGGCTGGACCGGGTTCTCATCGAGCAGGCCGCGGCCGGCAAACCCGTGCTGGGCATCTGTTTGGGCTGCCAGGTCATCTTAGGGCACAGCGAGGAGAACGACACCGCCTGCCTGGGGCTGGTGGCGGGTTGGGCCCAGGCGTTTTCCGCGTCCATGACGGGTCGGGACGGGATGCCGCTCAAGATCCCCCACATGGGTTGGAACCGGGTTCACCCCCGTCGGGAGCACCCGCTGTTTGCAGGCATCGGGCCGACGGACGAATTCTATTTCGTGCATGGGTTTTTTCCGGTGCCGGAGCGCACGGAGGATGTCCTGGCCGTCACGGAGTACGGTGTGGAGTTCGCCTCGGTGATCGGGCACCGCAACCTGGTGGCGACCCAGTTCCATCTTGAAAAGAGCGGGCGGCCAGGCTTGCGCATGTTGCATAATTTCTGTTGCGGGCCATGGGCGGAGACGGCATGCTGAGCAAGCGCATCATCCCATGCCTGGATGTTCGCGACGGAAAAACCACCAAGGGGGTCCGTTTCGAAGACAACGTGGACATCGGCGATCCGGTCGCAATGGCGCGCCACTACTACGAGCAGGGCGCGGACGAAATCGTGTTCTACGACATTACGGCCTCCCACGAGCGGCGCACCATAATGCTGGACGTGGTCCGGCGGGTGGCTGAGACCATTTTCATACCGTTTTCGGTCGGCGGCGGGGTCCGCACCCTCGAGGACATGCGTGCGGTGCTGCTGGCGGGGGCCGAAAAGGTGAGCGTGAATTCGGCCGCCGTGCGAACCCCCGACATCATTGCCCGCGGCGCCGATGCATTCGGCAGCCAGTGCATCGTCCTGGGCATGGACGTGAAACACGTGGGCCTGAAACCGGGTATCCCTTCGGGCTACGAAGTGGTGATCAACGGTGGGCGGACCTACATGGGGATTGACGCCCTGCAATGGGCGCGCGCGGCCCAAGCGCTGGGAGCCGGTGAAATTTGCCTGAATTCCATCGATGCCGATGGCACCCAACAAGGGTATGAGTTGACGCTCACGGCCCTGATCTCGGAACAGGTCACCATACCGGTGATCGCCTCAGGCGGTGCCGGCAAGCCGGAACACCTGCGTGACGCGTTCACCAAGGGGCGGGCGGACGCGGTTCTCATTGCCTCGATGGTTCACTACGGGACCGTCTCCATCGCCGAGCTGAAGTCTTACCTCAACAGCTGCGGCATCCCGGTGCGGCAAACCTGGTAGCCGCCCGCGTCAGGCCATCTCACCGAAAGGCAGGTATCCCGGCGGCGTTTTTTTGACCAGCTTGCCATCCTCATCGTATTTTTCGACGACGATTTTGCCGTTTTCAAGCCGGTTGCGCGTTTGAAGATCTTCATCCCCGCGTCCCTGCGGTTTGGAGCGGCCGGCGTCAGTGGTGGGCTCGACCGGCCGCACCTGTCGGATCTGCTCGGCTTTCTTTACGGCCACGTCCATCTCAGTTCCGTTGGAAAAACCTCCCGCACGGGGCATCTGCTGCGCCGTGCTTTCTCCGATAACCTCGAACATGGTGAATTCTCCTTTCCGTATCCCAGGGCGGCGTTCTGCCGACCTTTTGGGGTGCTGCTGCGGGTGGAACCCGCGTCCGGCCTGCCGTTGAACGACCGGGCCGGCCGGGGTGCTGAAGCCCTATCCCCACGACTCCGTGATGCGCGATCGACGGTTTGCCGCCAGCTGCCCCAAGCGCTTGATCAACGCGCCGGCATCCCCTGCAGCCAGCGTGGCGGTTTGTTTCCGGTTGATGGCATCGATGACGTTGAACGTAAAACGGCTCTCGGCCGGCGGGGCCGGATAGCCGGCGGGATTTTCCCCGGCACCATCCGCGGCGGTCGACCCCGGCAATGCGCCACCGCTCGACTCCCCGGCCTGGGTGATGGTCTGAAGCACCTGTTCTGAGATTTTGTTCATGGCGGCCCTGCGGCGGATCTCCGGGGCCAATCCACCGTCATCCTTTATTTCCCGGGCTGAACCCGCAGCGCTCTTTTCAGGCTCGCGGTTTTTGCTCAGCTTTCTGCAAAAGCAGTCGAGGACGTTGTGCATCTGGTAGGTGGTGATGTGCATCTCGGAACCCTCCTGGCATCTCTATCGGCAGGAGGGTTCCGGGACTTTAGCGGAAAATGCAAAATCAGTCTTCGAAATCGCCTTGGGGGCCCTTGTCGGTGCTGAGGGCGGCGGCTTTCTGCGATATTTTTTCGGGGGTCCAATCGGCGGGCTTTTCGATTCTCCTGGCTTTTGGGCCCACGCGGTGGGAACCGACGGCCAGCAGGGTTTCCATGGCGAGCGGGGCGGTGTCGCGGGCGTTGAAGACATCGACGATTATCCGGTAAGCGAAGTCTTCGACTCGCCGGGCCATGCGCTGCCTTACATCCCGGGGCAATCCCAGCAATTTGTTTTCGAACGGCAGATTGAGTTTTTTGTAATCGCCGGCCTTCAGGGTGCGGGCCTGTGCGTAGGCTTGCATCTCAGCCCACATCGCCTCGGTGACGCCCATGCCGGGGACCTTGATAAAGTGCCCGCTCGCATCGAGAATGGCATTGCCGTAGTCGTTCACCTCGATGCCCCAGGAAATCATCTGTAGCGCCGTAGCGACGTTGGCCTTGGTAGTGCGTGTCTGGGCCGCGATTTGCTTCAAACGCTCCGTGCTGTTGCCGGAGGTGCCGTGCTGGGCACCGGATATCTTGTAGGCTGCGATCGCGTCGTGAATCCGGCGCGTCAGTCCGACCTGGATGCCGGAATCGCTGGCTTCGATCCCGTGGGTGGTGCCGTTGTTCAAGGCAATCCAGTCCGGGAAGATGCCATGGGCGTTGAGGCCCTGCACGAGAAACAGGGCCTCCTGGGGCGTGGACAACCCTTCTTTGCCCTTGATTTCTCCGACTTCGGTTTCCAACCCCGCCCAGCGGGGCACGAGCGGGTTGAGCTCGATGCTGGCCAGCAGGTTCTGCTCGTCCGGAAGGTGCGAGGCATCGATGGCGATGGAGGTGATGCCGGCGTCGAACATGGAGGGGATTTCGGTTTTGGCCGTCTCCACATCCGTGGTGCCCTTGATGCCGTAGTGATCGGCATGGATGGCCACCGGGACCGTGATGCCCATTTGGTTGCAACAGGCGTCAACGATGCGGGCGATGTTCCAGAAATTGACGGCGCAATAGGCGTTGCTGCCCCCCTCCGATTTGGCGATTTCGATCAAGATGGCGGCGTTGGCGCGCTGCGCGGCCCGCAGGGCGCCGCGGATGACAAAGATGCTGCGGCCGTTGGCGGCCAGGGCGACAGCCCGGCCCTTGGCCAGCATGGCGCGGTCGATGACCTTTCCGCTGACCAGCAAAGCCCTGGAGCTCGGGAAAAGCTTGACGATGTTCGGCGGGCGGCCGATCTCAAGTGCTTTCTTGTAACCCTTGGGGACACGGGATGCGGGTGCGGCCATGGGGAACCTCCTCGCCGGCCATCAGGCGAAAACGTCGATCCGTAAACCGATGGCTGCGGTCGCACCCGAAGGAGTGCGCCCGCGGCCATAAGCGGGCAGGGGGTCACATCGCTTTCCCCCGGGAAGCGCAGAGACCTCCTCATCGCGGCGGCGGGCGCCCGCCTGCAGCTGAAACGCCGCGGGCTTGGCGAAGACCGGGCGGCGAACCACGCCGGAAGGCTCATACGGAATCAGGTTGGTTTCTGAAGTAATCGTCATGGATCAGGAATCGGTGAAGCGCTGCACCGTTCGAGGCCACTGCGCCTCCACCACGCTGCCGACTATTCTAAACCATAATCAGCTGATGTTGCAAGCTATTTCTTCGGGATCCGGCTGCGCGGGAAAGCGGTCGGGGCGGCCGGCCCGTTTCCGCTGCACGGGTCGGCCATCCTGGGTGGGGGTTATTTGCGGGCGGAGGCCGCTTTGGTGTTGGCTTCGGCCACCTGGGCATTGTACTCTTCAACGAGCTTTCGCAGCTCTTCGCTCTTTTTCTCGTAGAGGGCGGCGCTCTGGTTGAAGGCTTCGACGGCTTTGTTGTAGGCATTGATCTCGTCGCGGGTTTTGCTGCTCTCCTTTTCCTTGGCGAGGCGCTCCTTCTCTTTCATCAATGCCCGATATTCCGTCTCGACCTCCTTCTTCCTCGCGTCCAGGCCCATCCTCACTTCGTCAAGGGAGCCTTCCCCTTCCTGCGCCGCAGTGGTGTCGGTCGCGGGGACGGACGATACGACCGGAGCCCCTGATGTCTTGTCCTTGGATCCGGTGGCCTCCGCGTCGGGGGGAACTTCGGCGCTTTGCGACTCGACGTAGCGTTGCGACTTTCCCCGTTGGGTTTCGGGCACTTGGTTGATGTCGTCGGTAAAACGAACGTTGCCCTGTCGGTCCACATACTTGTAGAACTGCGCCGCGGTTGGGCCCGGCCACACCATGACGGCAAGCAGGATAACGCCGATCCATGCTCTCATGCGCTTTCTCCTTGAGCTGGTTTTAAGGGTCTCGTTTTATGCTATCCGGCGTTCGGGCGGAAACTTTAGCACGAACCGCTTGGCTCTGGAACGATGCAGGCGTCAGTCAGCCTCAGGGCGAGGTGTTTTTGACAACCTGAAATTCTAGTGTAAACTGGCGCGGTCATGCAGCGGTCAACCCCCGCTCCTGTTCCACCCCCCCCGCGAGGGTGCTTTCCGGCAGGATCGGCGCCGTTGGCGGCTGAGTTCGTCCGCAAAGAGGTTGGCATGAAAACCACGCTTACACGTCTGCTCCTTATCGGCCTGGCGGTGGTGGCTGCCGCAACGGCCTGCGGCCCCCGCCCCCGGCCGGGGATCGCGCCCATTCCCGCCTACCGGGCCGCGGCCGATGATCTTTTTCAAAAAGCCGAAAAGGGCTACGGACAGAAAAGCTATGAAGAGGCGTTGGTCCTCTACAACGACTACGTGTCGCGCTACCCGGATGAGCCCCTTGCCCCGGCGGCTTTGATGAAAATCGGAAACATCCACAGCCTGCAGGGAAACTCCGCCCGGGCCCGTCTGGCCTACTCGCAGCTGATTTCGGAGTACTCTTCGAGCCCGTTTCGTCCCGAGGCAATGCTGGAGATCCTCACCTTGCTCTATCGAGACGGGGACTACCGCGAGGTGGTCGACAGGGCTTCGGCCGCCGTGCCGATGATGAGCACCCCCGACCAGCGCTTCCAGGCCCTTGCGGTGATCGGGGATGCCTATACGGCTCTGGGCGCTCCCCTCGATGCGGTGGGGGCCTACACCGGCGCCATGAAAATGGCACGTTCCGCCGAGCAAGAGGGCGTTGCCGGCAAGTTGAGAGCATCCCTGCTGCGCCTGGGTCCAGAGGAGGTGGAGAACCTGGCCGCGCGCCGCGACGACAGCTTGCCGATGGATTACCTGCTGTTTCAGGCCGGGATGCTTTTCGCGCGCGAGGGACGCCGCCGCGATGCCCTGATACTGCTGAACAGCTTCAGAGACCGATACCCGTACCACAGTTATACCGCCAGGGCGGCCGAGGCCATTGCCGAAATCGAGAAGCCCGGACCCCGCGACGGGGTCACTCTCGGGGCGTTGCTGCCACTCAGCGGGTCCCACCACGCCATCGGTCAAAAAGCGATGCGCGGTCTCGAGCTGGCCGTCAGCCAATACAATGCCAGCGGGACGGCACCGGTCGTGCGCCTGGTCATCCAGGACACCGCCTCAGAGGAGGCCGCGACGCTGCAGGCGCTGCGGGACTTGGACCGGGAGAATGCGGCCGCGGTGGTCGGGCCCCTGGTCCATGCGGAGGCAGCGGCCCACGAGGCCCAGCAACGGGGAATCCCGCTGATCGCCATCACCCAGCGCGAGCAACTGGTCGGCCTCGGCCCCTATGTTTTTCGAAACTTCGTGACCCCCAAGGCGCAGGTGCACTCCCTGGCGGCTTATGCCGTTGACAGCTTGGGCATCCGCCGAGCCGCCATTCTCTACCCCGACGAGACCTATGGGCGCACGTTCATGAAGCTGTTCCGTGAGGAGTTCCAACGCCGCGGCGGAGTGATCTTGGACGCACTGCCATACAGTCCCGAGGCGGTGGATTTTACCTCCGTCATCAGGCGGCTGCTTCACTTCTCGCGCCGTGTCCCCAAGGAGGACCGGCCGGTGCCACCGGTGCCGAGGGCTCCGGAGCCGAGGCGACGGGAGCCGGAGGAAAAGGATTACGATCTGGAGTTTGAATTCGACGCTCTGTTCATCCCCGACGAGCCCAAAAAGGCCGGGATGCTGGTCCCGCAGCTGTTCTTTCACGACATCAAGGGGGTCCAGTTGCTGGGAACCAACCTCTGGAGTTCGGAGACGCTGATTCGATACGCCGAGCCTTACGTGCAGGGGGCGATCATGCCGGAGGGTTTTTTCGCCGGCAGCAGCGAGATCCGGACCGTGAGGTTCATCAGTGCTTTTGAGGACACGTTCCAGGAAAAGCCCGGAATCATCGAGGCCATCGTGTACGACACGGCGTGGATGGTTCTTGAGGCGGTCAGCCGCCCCGAGGTGAGGCTGCGGGGCGATGTGGCCGAGTTTCTCAGGCGGCCGGAGGGGTTTGCGGGCGTAACCGGTTTGACGCGCTTCGATAGCGTGGGCGAAGTGGAAAAGACGCTGCGCATCCTGCAGGTGCGCGGGAAGCGCTTCATCGAACTTGACTGACCTCGCCCCGGCCGCTGAAGGACGGTTTACTCGTTTTTGAGAGATGGCTGCCCTGTGGCCTCCAACGCGCTGCGCCACAGCATGCCCCCGGGGTTTACGTGACGGCGTTTGCCGGCCAGGAGCGCCATGGGAACGTGCACGAAGTGGTTGTTCCAGTTGCCGATCAACAGGCCGGTTTTCCCGGCCATGCCGGCGTGCACCGCGTTGCGGCCCAAGAAATTGCAGAACACCCGGTCGTTGGCGTTGGCGGGTAGGCTGCGAATCATGTAGCTGGGGTCGATGTACTTGATCGCGATCTGGTTGCCGCCCCGGCTGAAGTGCTCGATAATTTTTTCTTTCAAAAACAGGCCGATGTCTTTGAGCTTGACATTGCCGGACAGGTCCAGTTCTTTTTCCTGCCCCTCGAAAAACTTCTGCCCGGCGCCTTCCGCGGCGACGATGACGGCGTGCCCCCGGTCGGCCAGGCGCGCCTCCAGCGCACTCAGCAGCCCGTCGGAGCCTTCCAGGTCGAAATCCACCTCGGGGATCAACACGAAGTTCACGTCCTGCTGGGCTAGCGTCGCCGTGGCGGCGATGAACCCGGAATGGCGGCCCATGAGCTTGATGAGGCCGATGCCGTTGGGGTAGCCTTCGGCCTCGTTGCTGGCGCTGAGAATCGCGCGCGTGGACACCTCGACGGCGGTGTCGAAGCCGAACGAGCGGGACACCAGGTGGATATCGTTGTCGATCGTTTTGGGAACCCCGACGATGCTGATCCTCAGCCCGCGCTGCTGGACCGTGTTGACAATGCGGGTGGCGGCCTTCAACGTGCCGTCGCCGCCGATCATGAACAGGATGCCGATATTCAATCGTTCCAGGCTGTCTACGATCTCGTCGATGTCTTGAGGGCCGCGGCTGGACCCGATGACGACGCCGCCCCGCTCGTGGATGTCGACCACCTCTGCCGGGGTCAGGTTGAGCATGTCATAGCCGTAGCGCGGGATGAACCCGCGCAGGCCGTAGCGCACTCCGAATATGTTACGCACGCCGTAGCCGTAGTGCAGCTCCAGCACGATCGACCGGATGATGTCGTTAAGCCCCGGGCAGAGCCCCCCGCAGGTGACCAGGGCGCACTTGAGTTTGCTGGGATCGAAGTAGATCCGTTGGCGCGGTCCGGCCGGTTCATAGGACGGGGGCATGGTGCCGTCCTGGATCTGCTGGCAGGCGCGGCTGACGGTGACATCGATGAGGATCCGGTCCTCGTCGGAGACGAAACGGACGTGGTTGGAGTGGTGGTCGCGCCGGCGCACCGGCGAGGGGATGCGCGGCTCGCCCACGGCGGTGATGTGCGTGTTGATCTGGGGTTCGTTCATGTCGTTGGGCCTGCTCGGTTTCGATGCGTTAATAAAACCCCCAAAGGGGTCTTTGGATGACACCCTATACCCAAAAAAATATGTTGACAATGCAAAAACTTCAATCTATTCTCTAAAATTAATTTTTCGATTAATAAAAAAACCGGTCCAACCGGTTTTTTTAGTTGAACAATCCTTTCGAAAGGGGATGATTCCAATGCACTGCACCAGCATCAAACCGGGAGTTGAGTGTCCTTTCATGACGGCCAAGGGCTGCGGCTACAAAGGCGGGCTTTGTCATCAGATCGTGGAGCAATGCAACGGCTGCGGCCGTCAAGGGCAGTACGGCTCCGGCTGGTATTGCACGGCGTGCCCGGAGCCGTCCAGCAAGTGGCGAACCGGTGTCTGCAACCTGGCCACCCACGTGTCGGCCCCGACGGCCTCGACGGAGGCCAAACAAAAGGTCAATCCGCTGAAGGCATCCAAACGCGCCGCCGGGAAATAGCTTTTTCCCGAACCGAGAAGGACGCCCCGCTTGCTGGCGGGGTGTCTACTTTTGGCCGCCTTGTTCAAGGTCGGCCAGCCGGATGCACACCGCCAGCACCTCCACCGCAGTGCGGATGTCGGCCACTGCCGGAAACGACGGTGCGATGCGGATGTTGGCATCGGCGGGGTCTTTTTTCAGAGGAAACGTGGATCCAGCCGGAGTGAGCTGGACCCCGGCCTCCGCTGCCATCTGCACGACCCGGCGGGCGCAGCCCGGCGGGGTGTCGAGGCTGATGAAATAGCCGCCGGTCGGCCGCGTCCACTGAGCCACTCCCGTTTTACCCAGTTCGCCCTCCAGCACGTCAAGGACCGCACCAAACTTCGGCCCCAGAATCGCGGCGTGTTTCTGCATCTGCGCCATTATGCCCTCCATGGTCTTAAACAATGCGACATGGCGGAGCTGGTTGAGCTTGTCCGGGCCGATGGTCTGAAAACCGAGGTGCGCCCGGGCCCAGGCCATGCTGGTGCGGCTGCCGGCCATGAAGGCGATCCCGCTGCCGGCAAAGGAAATTTTCGATGTGGAGCCGAACATCAGCACCCGATCCGGTTGGCCGCTTTTACGGCAGGCAGCCAACACGTCGGCCAGGTGCGCCGGCCCGCCGCCCAAATGGTGGACGGCATAGGCGTTGTCCCAGAAGATCCGGAAATCCGGGGCCCGCGTCGGCATGGCCGCCAGTCGCGCGACCACATCGTCCGAGTAGGCCGCGCCGGTGGGGTTGCTGTACTTGGGCACGCACCAGATGCCCTTGATGCCCGCGTCCGCGGCGGCAAGCCTCTCCACCGCGTCCATGTCCGGACCGTCGGCCTTCATGGCCACCGGTATCATCTCGATGCCCAGATGCTCGCAGATGGAAAAGTGACGGTCGTAGCCCGGGCTGGGGCAAAGAAACGCCGCGCGGCCCTGGCGGCCCCAGGGCGGTGAGCCTTTAGCCGCCCCGAACAGCATGGCCCAGGTCATGGCGTCGTGCATCATGGTGAGGCTGGAGCTGCCGCCGATGATCAGCTCCTCAGGCGTTACCCCCATGTATTCCGCAAAAAGCGACTTGGCTTCGGGGATTCCATCCAGCCCTCCGTAGTTGCGGCAGTCGGTGCCGTCCGCGGCCTTGTAGGCGTTGCGGCCAAGGCCGTCCAGCAAGGCGGCGGAGAGATCCAACTGCTCGGGGCAGGGCTTGCCGCGGGTCATGTCCAGGCGGATATGCCGTGCCTGAAACTCGCGGTAGCGTCGCAACAGGTCGGTTTTCATCGATTCATGTTCCGTGACGGGCATGGCGGTTCAGTCCTCATGTCGATTGTGCCGGCAACGCCTGCTGGACATAAAGATTGCCGGGAGAAAACGCTGGATGACGCAGGTACCATACATTCCAGCCGATTTCAATAAAGGACTTCGACCAGGAAAAGCCCGCGCGCCGGTGCGGTGGGCCCGGCCGTGCGCCGGTCGCAAGACGCCAGAATCGTCTCGATGCTCGCAGGGTCTATCTTCCCCCGCCCGACGTTCACCAAAGTCCCCACGATGTTGCGCACCATGCAGCGCAGAAAACCGTCCGCCTCGACCTGAAAAACGAGCAGACCGGACTGCCGGTCTTGAACCCATTCGGCCGCGGTGACCTGCCGGACCGTGTGGGCCCTCGGGCTGCCGGCGCTTTCGAAGGCCTTGAAGTCGCGGCGGCCGATGAGCCGGCCGGCGGCCTGCTGCATCGCGGCCAGATCCAGGGGTGTGTGAACGAACCAGCAGGTGTGGCGGTCGACAGCGCTACGTATCTTCCGGTTCAACACCCGGTACCGGTAGCGCTTGCTTTTGGCGGAGAAGCGGGCGTGGAAATCCTCAGGGGCATGGCGGCACTCGAGAATGGCGATGTCCGGCGGCAGCAGGCTGTTCAATCCCTTGAGTATCTGGTCGGGTTCCAGGCGCGTGTCGCAGCGGAAGTTGGCGACCTGGCCCAGGGCGTGCACGCCGGCATCGGTGCGGCCCGCCCCGAGCAGGGTGACGGCGGTACGGGTCATGGTGGCCAGGGCCTTTTCGATTTCAGCCTGAATGGTCGGCGGTTCGGTCTGCCGCTGCCAGCCACTGTAGCGGGTGCCGTCGTACTCGATGGTGAGCTTGAAGTTGTGCATGCACCGCCAGTCGTACGCCCTAAAGCAACAACGCCGCCGACATCGGCCCGAACGCCAGAAGTGTCGAGAGGGCAATCGCGGTCGATGCCAGCTCCGTGTCGCTGTTGAGTTGGGCGGAGAGAATGTAGAGCGCTGTCGACGTAGGCAGCGTAAAATACAGCATTCCGACGGTGAAGGGAAGCCCGCTGATTCCGAACGCGTGCAACCAGAGAAAGCCCACGGCGGGCAGGACCGCCAGCTTGAAAAACGATGCGAGAAGGGAAAGCGGCCAGTGGGTCTTAAACCCCTTGAGCGTAAGACTCCCGCCAATGGAAAGAAGCGCCAGCGGCAGGGTGACGGAGGAGGCCAACCGGAGCGTGTTGTCGATGAACAAAGGGAAACCGGCTGCCGCCTGGCCGTATGCGATCCCTGCCAGGCTGCCCAGGATCAAGGGGTTTAGGATGAGCGCTCGGGTGGTTTGAGCGATGCGTGTTGCAATAGTTGTTTTGTGTGCCCCGAACCAGATCAGCGTTGCGACGGAGAGCACGTTGAGGGTGGGGATGGTGAGCCCGATCAGGACGGCAAAATGCCGCCCCCCCTCCTCGCCGAACGCGCTGATGGAGACGGCCATGCCGACGTAGGTGTTGATCCGGAAGCAGCTTTGGGAGAACGACCCGGCCTGAAACGCCCTGATTTTCCCTATGACAATGCACGCCGTGCTCAACCCATAGACACACAGAACGGCGACGGTGGCTGCCAGGACGAGGTTTAGATCGTCGGCCAGATTCGTCGGCGATCCGCCGAGCTTCCAGAACAGCATGGCTGGAAAAAAGACGAAGTAAACCAGGCGGTCGGAGACCGCGAGAAATGCTTCGGTGGTGGTGTTTGCGCGCCGCAGGAGGCAGCCGAGTGCGAGCAGGCCGAACACGGGGAAGAGGTTGTTGAGGATGAGCGTCATTACACGCGGTCGCAGCGGGTGTCGGCCAGCTCCTCCTCGATGGACTCATCGATCTGCTGACGGAAGTCGGCTAGCGGGTATTCGGCGCCGCAGGCCCTGCAGCGCAAAAGAGCAGCGGTTCAGGTTCGCCGCAGCTCCAGAAGCGCGCGGCAGCGTCTGCAAATCCGGTCGATGGGTGGCATGGCTTTCGTCCTTGGTGCCGAGGGCAATCGGCGCGCAAAGTTGCGTGAAGACCTTGATTAGCCCAAGGCCGAACGGCTGTCAAACACCGGTAGGACACGAACCGCACGGTTGCCCTGATTGACAATCAGTCGGGATTCTGTCAAATCACCTTTACAATTCAGACGGTTCCGGGTGAAGCGGCTGTTGAGGCAACACACGTTGGAAAGGGATCGGCACGATGCAGATCATACCCTGCTCCGGGTTCAGGGCGGCCGGAGTCGCCGCCGGGATCAAGAAAAACGGTCGTAAGGACCTCGGCCTGATCGTTTGCGACCCTCCGGCAAACGTCGCCGGCCTGTTCACCCGCAACCGCGTGCAGGCGGCGCCGGTGAGGCTCGACCGCGAGCGGGTGCGGGGAGGCGTCTGCCGGGCCGTGATCGCCAACAGCG
>JBGSTS010000033.1:0-11199 GCA_041736435.1 Desulfobacterales bacterium
TGCCAGATGCTCGGGTATATCATCAGGGTTTCTGATGGTTGTCCCAACAATACTGTTTCGGCCAAGTGATTGTTCGATTCGATACCAGTACGATGGATCTTTCCCAAATGCATAGCTAAACGCCCAAAATGGAACGTTAAACTTGCAAAGGAAAAGCACTTTTTCAACTTCATCTGTCAATCCGCTCATATACGGCAATAAAAAGGAGGGACGAATGGTGTATGGAACGCCTTCGATTTCAATTCGACGAATCGAAACGGCCTGTTTTTTAGGGTAATAGATATCCTTCATTTGATATCCTTTAGAGATTTCAGGTGGAAAAAGTTCCGGAAAAAGAACAATCCTCTCATCGATACATTTTCTGAAATCAATAGGGTCAATGATATTTGCTTTATAATATTCTTGAGAAAACGGCAAACATATGGTTCTATTGTTTCGGGTGGCGGATTCTGTTTCTGCATTTCCCATATAGTTATTCTAAGTTGCAATCAAAACAATAGTGAATCTCCACCCGCAGAGCGGGTGGCCTCAGGAAGCCCCCCATAGGGGGGCATTGACATAGGGAAAGCCCCGCTGGAGCTATATGTTATTTATTCTAAATCCAATTCCAATTGCTTCTTTTCATTGTCTTCTTGTTCGCGGATATATTTCTTTATGGTTTCTTCATCCAAGCCGACCGTGCTTACACAATACCCTCTCGTCCAAAAGCTCAATCCCGTTGCCCTCTTGTTTTCCAAGATCTCTCGATGGATTCTCACGGCACTCTTCCCTTTTAAAAACCCTATCGCGTGGGCAACACTGTATTTAGGCGGAATCTTCAAGCACATATGCACATGATCCGGCATTAAATGCCCTTCCATGAGTTCGACTCCACGCTGTCGGCATAAATGCCGGAATATATCCCCTACTTTTCTCCAAAACTTTCCGCACAATTTCTTCTGTCTGTATTTCGGAACAAATACCTCGTGGTATTTGCAATCCCATCTCACATGCGATAAGCTTTCCCAATCATGCATAGGTTCATCCTCCATCTTTCCGATCGGAGCTTTCCCAGAGGATGAACCTATATTATTTCACACCGGATCGGTAGAACCTATCCGGGTCCTCCACTAGAGGTGGAGGGTTTAGATCAAAACTAACCTTCTTAGCCAAGCTTTGAATATATTTGCGGATGGGAAAGAACCGATCGGAGGGGACAGACTATTCTAAAATTAATGAATTAATATAATCGAGTAAGGAGTGCTAAATTCAGACAAGTAGGATATATCCCAAAAGAGGATCGATTTAAATATATTCCGCAAACAACTCCTTGGATGCACCTGTGATAACCACCCTGTTAACCAGAACTCCGTCATTTTTTATCCGCGCCACACCTGCTTCTACTGCAGTCTTGACCGATTCGACATCGCCACAGACCATCATAAACCCTTTTCCGCCAATGGCCATGGCTACATGTATCCTTATGAGCTTGACCTGTGCTGCCTTGACGGAGGCATCGGCGGCTTTGATGACAGAAGCCGAAGAGAACGTCTCGATGATACCCAATGCTCGTTGATAGTTGTGCGGTAGATCGACACATCCCGACAAGGCCGGGAATATCATCGGATCGACGTTTGGAATCAGCAGATCATCAACAAGGAATCCCTCAGCCACCTGCCTCCCGGACCTCAGAGATGCGGTGACGCTGGATACCTTGCCGCCGATGATAACTAGATATTTCCCCGGACAGACCGTTCTGGCAACAAGCAGTTCCACTTCGGCAGCCTTGAGCATGGTGTCTTGAACCTGGAATCCGGCGGCGATGCTAGACAACTCAATCATTCCGATTGCAGCAGGCATACAATTCCCTTTCTTTTCAACGCTCCTGACGATTTATAACGATATGGTGTTCCGTCACAATCGATACAATGCCTGCAACAGGCGAATGGATCTCTGCCCCAAGATCGTCTCCAACCGTTGCAATCTTCTGGGTGTACCCTACCTCATCCCCAGCCTTTACGAGAGGGATTGCCAATGCGCCGATATGCTGACGAAGCTGAATCTGGAGCTGGTCGGGTTCAAACTGGAGTTTAACAAGAGGTCCTTTGTTTTTGAACCGGGAGAGGCCAAGCTTGGATATGATTTTTTTCATCGGCGTTCGCCGGTAAGAGATCAGGGGATGGACTTGATTGGAGGTATTTCCTGAGTATCCCAGTTTATCTTTCATAAGCGCCCTCTTGTTGAGGATGCAAGCTTGGGCTGGATAAAGGCCTTCCGGACACGAGATCAGAGTGCAAAGGTTACATTCGCAGCAAAAGAGATTGTGGGTTAAGATTGGATCGGCTTTAAGAATGCCGCTGCTAAATAAAAGGGATCGCATCGTTTGGTGCGGCTGGATCGGGTGCCCCAGAAGGTATCTTGGGCACAGGTCAGTACACATGGCACACTGGTCGCAGGCGGATTTCCCGATATTAGTGATTTGCTTGTTGGAAGCGGCGGTCTTATATCGAAGTGCCAGTTCATGTTCGCTGGGTAGAACGATCAGGCCGCCCGTTGTCTTTGTAACAGGTTGATCAAGACTTTCTGCGAGTCGTCCCATCATCGGGCCGCCCACCAGCACCTCAAATGATTTGGACATCGGACCGGCTTGTTGAATGAGGTGTCTGAAAGCAGTGCCGATAGGCACTTCAAGAGTGACCGGACTCTGCACATCGCCGGCAATCGTCAGGAATTTGGTGGTTACCGGCCGCTGATTTCCAATATTTAAAATTGTCTCGACGTTCTGAACGACGATATTTTGTGTAATCGGCAATTCTCCCGCCGCCACCACGCGGCCGGTGGTTTCATAAATTAGGGTGATTTCATCGCCCGCAGGATAAAAATCCTCAAGAGGGAATATCTCGCTGGTAAGGCTGCAGCAGTCCTGAAGTCTTTGAATTAATTCGGTATACTTCTTCTTGATGCCGATGATGCAGCGTTTGGCTCCCACCAAATCCCGGCAGATATCAAGACCATCGAAGAACCGTTCCGTGTGACTGGTTAGAATCTCTTTGTCTTTGTGAAGAAGTGGCTCGCATTCTGCTGCATTGACCACAAGAATCTCTGCATGTCTGCCCATCTTAACATAGGTCGGAAACCCGGCACCGCCAGCGCCTACGATTCCATATTCTTTTAGATCTGAAATCACTTTCATAGATATGGTAAGCCTCCGAAACCTTAGTCTCAACTGGAATCTAATGGTCGGCAGGCCGGACATAAGGGTTTATCAAAGGAGCCGCCAATCCCTGTCCGACATGGCGCGTACAGATTCTCTTAAACTACCTGGGTTTCTCGCCGATTTTATCTAACGCTTGCTTGACGTCTCCCTGTTTTCCAAAAATAGCAAGCATCTGGATGTGCTGTGGGCAATTGCCCATCACTAGCGCTACCAATACCGAGCTGGCTTTTTCAGCGATATCACATGCCCAGTAAAGATCGATCAATCGGCCTTGAACCAAACCCACTGCACCCCATTTGATGCTTTCCAGCCCCTTTCGCTCGCTTACCCGAATGTTGTTGAGCAGCATTTCAAGAAAAGCAATCGTCGGTGCTTTGATCAATTCAATTTGCATTTTTTAGAAGGACTTTGCTTTTATTAAGTTTTTTAAATCTTTCCAGTGCCGCTTGAGCACAGGCGATATCATCATCCACACTGCCGCCGGAGACTCCGATTCCTCCGACGAGGCAATCTTTGATGAACAACGGAAACCCTCCGCCAAAGATAACGATTCGGCAGTCATTAGCGTTGTGAATACCAAAAAGCGGTTGTCCAGGCTGTGCGACCACAGCCAGTTCGTGGGTCGGCATCTTGACAGCGACAGCCGAAAAGGCCTTGTTCCGCGAAATATCGATCGATACCAACAGCGCTCCATCCATCCGCTGCTGCGCCACCAAATTCCCGCCAGCATCTACAACGGCAATCACCATCGGCACCATTATTTTTTCAGCATGTTTCTTGGCTGCGTCAATCAGGCTCAGCGTTTCATCTAATGATATGTTCATTGAATACCTCCTGTCTGGATCGCCACTGTTGCGGTTCGAACCCGAATCAAATGATACGGAATCCTTCCACCAGGGTGCAGCGCCGCTGCCGTGTGAAGGTTCGTGCCGAAGTCATACCCTCACCTGTGGGCCCAGCAATGGTGAAAGCAGTGTGACCTTCACCGCCCAAACCGATACCGGCATAGGCTGGACCGTTCTTGACGAAAATGGTGGTTTGCACAGCGCGTGCGAACGCCGTCATGTTGTCAACATTGGTGGAATGCATGATTGCTGTATGTCGGTTTCCCTGCTCTACCTCGACTGCGAAGCGTATGCCCTCCGCAACATCCTTGACTCTCACAATGGGCATCACGGGCATCATCTGTTCCAACCACACAAGGGGATGATCTTTAGGGGCCTCGAAAATGGCCAGCCGACAGGCATCACCGACCTCGATACCCATATCTTTCAAGATCACCTGGACATTTTTCCCAATGTATTTGGCATTGATCTTTCCCTTATCGTTGACCACCAGCTTTGTGATTTTTTTCTCTTCTTCGGATGAGAGCAGACGTGCTTTTCCGGTTTCCTGCATGAATTTTATGAGCGAGTCGGCTACTTCCTCCACAACGATCACTTCCTTCTCGCAGGTACAAAAGATGTTGTTGTTGATGCTGGCCCCATTGACGATGCACTCCGCTGCTCTTCTGATATGTGCTGTTTCGTCCACAAGCACAGGCGGGTTCCCGGCACCGGCTCCGATGGCTTTTTTACCTGAAGAAAGAACCGCCTTGACGACAGGCCGACCGCCAGTGGCAACCAGCATGTTGATATCGGGATGCTCAATAATTTCCCGGGCACTGTCCAACGTGGGGTTGCGAATACCATTGATCAGGTTCGGGGGCCCACCGGCCTCAACAATGGCGCTGTGCAGCAATTCGATCATTCGAGTGCTGGTCCGGGTTGCGCTAGGATGGGGGTTGAACACCACGGCATTGCCAGCAGCAACCATGCTGATGCTGTTGTGGATCAAAGTACCTGTGGGATTCGTTATGGGCGTCAAAGCCCCGATAACGCCCACAGGGGCGTACTCCAAAAGCATCAGCCCGTCATCACCGGACTTTGCTTGGGGCTGAATGTCCTCGGTGCCCGGTGTCTTGGTTGCGCATAAAATGTTCTCACGAACCTTGTCCTCAAAGCGACCGAGTTTGGATTCTTGAACCGCCATCTCGGACATCTTCTCGTTATTTTCAAGTGCCGTCTTACGGATGGCTGCAATAATTTTATCCCTGACGGACAGAGGCATGGAAATTAATTGACGCTGAGCCTTAACGGCACAGTCCACTGCCGAGTCCACTGTATCGTGAATACCCATTGAACTCTTGGCACCAGCTTCCTCCAGTCCAATCAGTTCCTCAAGGACTTTTTGAACAATACCAGTCAGTAAGTCTCCCTGAATTGCCATCTCGCATTCTCCTTCTGCAAATGATTTGCCCATATTGCATGACTACTCTTACTGTGTAACGGGTTATTCGAGGCGATTATCCCCCCGTGTGGCAGAGTGCCCTTATTGCTCCGATGCCAACAAAACTGCCCCGGCCAGCACATCCATCCAATCGGCGATAAAATCAAGCCCAGATTTCTCCAGTGCCGCAACCAGGGTTTGGCCGAAACGGCGAGCCTGTTTTTCGCTTTTTACCGTTTCGGGCAAAAACGGAGCCAAATGGCAGTGGAGCTGAATCATCTTGTCCAGTACGTCCCGCACGGCTTCTGCTACTGCGATGTCTTCTTCAACCGTCCCACCGCTGATGCCGACACCGCCTATAACGCGATTTCCGTCAAAAAGTGGCAGACCGCCGCCGAAAAGAACGACGTTGTTGCTCATGATGTGCTGGATCCCGTAGAGAGCTTCGCCCGGCTGTGCCATGATTCCAACTGCCTGGGTCGAAATCCTGAGAGCTGCCGAGGTATACGCTTTCTGAATCGCAATGTCGCCGCTGGCTGGAAGTGACCCCTCCATTCTTCCGAAGTAGATCAGGTCCGCGTTATCGTTTGTGAATGCTATCACCATTTGGACTCCGATGGACTCAGCCTTGGCCACAGCGACAGTGCTTAAAATAGACGATACTGGATAGGTGAGCTTCACAAAAACCCTCCTACTCGTTCACATATGGTCTCCACAAGGACATTTTTAACGACACATCTGACCTCAAGAGCCCACGCAAGTATAAATAACAAGTCTCCAAGACGGTTGAAATAAGACAGAAGCACAGTTCGCCCTTCCTCCTGACGGAAGAGGTTTACCATCAGTCTTTCGCAGCGACGACAGACGGTTCTAGCCACATGCACTGCCGCGCTGTCAGCCCCGACTCCGGGAACCACGAACCCTGACGGCAATCCGTAGATCACAGCGGTCCGGTCGATACGGTTCTCGAGACGTGCCACATCCTCTGCGTCAATAAACCTTTTCAGCTTTTGTTCCGTTCCAATTGTAGCAAGCTCGGAACAGATGGCAAAGAGATCCATTTGAATTTCCATCAAAACGGCAGCGACATCTTTTGCTTCGCAAAACGCCCGGGCAACACCGATCTGGGATTGGAGCTCGTCCAGCGCCCCATAGGTCTTGACCCTTGTATGGTCCTTGGCGATCGCCTCTCCGCTGAAGAGTCGCGTCTGTCCGCTGTCGCCACGTCTCGAGTAGATGGTCACTCGCTCAACCCTTTCTTTTCAACATCCGGGCTGTAATCAACATGATTCGTCGATATCGATCTGATCGATGATGCCGATAATCGTTGCGTCCACCGGGCAAGATGCGTTGTCAACTGCTTGGCGAGCACCACTGCCGCTCACCACCATCACCACTTCACCGACCCCGGCGCCAACAGTATCCAATGCGACGATGGGTTCTCCCGAGGGTTTCCGGGTCTGCGGCTCTAACGGCTGGACCACCTGGATCTTGCTACCGACAAGCAGTTCGTGTTTCCGGGTCGCCACGACTGTTCCTATGACTTTTGCGATAAACATGGACGGATCCTTTCCAGTTGGTGTCTGTTCTATTCAGAACAAATCAATTTAACCCCTGCATTCATGGCCAGCTCCTTTGCCAGGGGGGTGACGACAGCACCAGGAATAAGACGCAGACCAACGCACCGATCGCGCGCCTGCCTGATATGGGCAGCAGTAATCAGGCGTTCACCCAGGGTGATAAAAGTTTCGTGCTCTGATATCTTTGATAAGGATCGAGTCGGATCTCCATCCGAGTGTTTCAGATCGCTGAGCGCTCGGTTAACCATGGTACGCAGGTTTTTCACATCAGCGAATCGACACCCAAAACCCTCCAACGTTTTTAATCGTTCCAGAACCGCTTGCCGGAATGCGGGCGCAGCTCCTGCATTTTCCGTCAAGAGGTGGCCTTCCGGGCAAACACCATTCTGTGCACAGATCAGGGGTTTCCCGCCAGCAAGTGCATGCAGCATAAGGTTTGTGGGAAGTGTGTCGGCGATCAAGTGGGAAACCTTGGCCGCTGTGTTAAGGCTCAACAGCGGCACGACCACTGCCCTTGCGCCGGTGAAAGCCGAATACCAATCCGATTGCGCAACCGACCGGATAAAGGGCAGGCCCAGCAGTTGATCCTCGACCCAGGAGCCGAACATGTTTTTTGCATTCTCCGAAAAGGCCGTCAGCACCTGGTAGCCATCGTATATCAGACCCCTCACCTGGGCAATTGCGTCAGACATTCCAACCGTGGCGCCCGAGAATACAACAACGATTTCTCCCTTGGAGCCATTAGCTCCAAGCTGTTGAGACAAGTGATTGATAATTTCAGACACCAGGTCTTTAACGTGTTCATCCATCTTCTGTCATCCTTAAGCAGGCATCGGTGATCCCTTTATTGCCTTCCAGCAGCTCAGAGCAATCCCTAACGGGGTTACCAGCAAAGGATTCATCGGTTTCAGGACCTTGAGTCCAGTTTCTTTTTCCATGACCTGATCGATGCCTGGAAATTCAGAGGTTCCGCCCACCAGATAGAGGGTATCCACGGCCTGAAAAGCCAAATGGCGATTGACGATGCTGGCCATTTTTTCAAATACTGGACGGATCAGCGAGAAGAGTTCAGGCTGCCGGGATGGATCACGCTTCAATATTTCAGCCTCTTCATCGGATATCTTGAAGTGCCCGGCCAGCACCAGATCAACATGAATGCCGCCGGTAGGCTCGTCGGCCGTGTAAACCACTTCGCCCCCCCGGATGACTGAAATTCCGGTGGTACCTCCCCCGATGTCGACCACGACGCCACTGGAGATTTCTAAAGCAACTCCCGCTGCGCTCGGCTCATCGGTGAGCACGGCCACATCAAGGCCGACGGCCTCCAGCACGTTACGAAAAACGTGAGCGTTACGACCCGCTGTCCCTGGAGGATAGGCAGCAGCAGCATCACGAACCGAAAACCCAGCCTGATGCAATGCCTGAATTTGTTTCCGAAGAATGGAAACGGTTCCTATGTAATCCAGCACCAGCCCGTCACGGACGCAGGACTTGCTGCGGGTCAGTACACCAGCTACCGGAATTCCCCGTGAATCCACCACTGCTGTAACGATGTAGGCGGTTCCGAGGTCAACGCCTGCAAACAAGGAGCCCTTGACACCGTTGCCACCATTCAGCGACAACGCGTCCTCAAGCGCCTGAATCTTCTGGTTGACGGATGCTTTGATCTTCATAGTGGGTATTCCGGGCGAAGCCGGCCACTGATTCCGGGCGAAGCCGGCCACCCATTCCGACGCAAGGCGGCCACCCCGTCTTGACTGATTCACGGAGCTGAAAGCAACGCTGGTTAAACCTTCAAACAGCCGGTAAAGAGTACCTCCAAAAAACTCATTTAAGGAGGTGCCATGCCGACCACGAGGTTGACCATGCGAAAGATCCGTGAAGTGCTGCGTCTTTTCTTCGACTGTCATCTGACCAAACGCCAGATCGCCAAGAGCTGCGCCATCGCCCGCAGCACCGTTTCCGAGTACCTCAGGCGGTTTGCCGCCTGCGGGCTCACTTGGCCCCTTTCCCCCGCGACTGACGACGAGAAGCTCGAACAGCTCTTGTTCCCGCCGGCGGCACTCGTGAGTGAGAAGCCCCGCGAACCGCTGGACTTCGTCACCATACACCGGGAACTGCGCCGCAAGGCCGTTACCCTGATGCTCCTGTGGCAGGAATACAAGGCGGCGGATCCCGAGGGCTACCAGTACAGCCAATTCTGCCACCTCTACCACCAGTGGAAGGGGCAAATCGATCCGGTCATGCGCCTGGAGCACCCGGCCGGGGAGACCCTGTTTGTCGACTGGGCCGGGATGACGGTGCCTATTTTCGATCCCCCATCCGGAGAAGTTCAACACGCCCAGATCTTCGTTGCGGTGCTGGCGGCCTCCGGCTACACCTACGCCGAGGCAACCGCCACCCAGCAGTTGCCCGACTGGATCGGCGCCCACTGCCGGGCCTTTGCCTTCTTTAACGGGGTCAGCGAGCTTCTGGTGCCCGACAACACGAAAACTGGCATCACCAAGGCCTGCTTCTACGAGCCCGACATCAATCCCAGCTACCTGGATATGGCCCATCACTACGGGACCGCCATCCTTCCCACGCGGGTCAGAAAACCCCGGGACAAGGCCAAAGGGGAAGGATCGGTCCTATTGGTCGAGCGCTGGATCCTGGCGCGCATCCGAAACGAGACCTTCTTCAGCTTACGTGAACTCAACCGCCGGCTTAGAGGGCTGATTGAGGATCTCAACGGCCGGCCCTTCCAAAAGTTACCGGGCTCCCGGCGCTCGGCCTTCGAGGAGATCGACCGGCCCGCCCTCAAACCGCTGCCAGTTCTTGCCTACCAGTTCGTTGAATGGAAAAAAGCTACCGTGAACATCGACTACCACGTGGAGCTTGAGCGGCATTACTACAGCGTCTCCTACCGGCTGCTCCGAAAGAAGCTCGATGTGCGCTACACCGAGAGCACCGTCGAATGCTTCTACCAAAACACCCGGGTCGCCAGCCACATTCGAAGCTACTTGCCCGGACGGCACACCACCCTCAAGGAGCATATGCCGCCCCATCATCAGCGCTGGCTGGAGTGGACCCCGGAGCGCTTTATCCGCTGGGGCCAGAAGATCGGACCGGCCTGTGCCACCCTCATCCAGACCATCATCAGTACGCGGGCGCACCCTCAGCAGGGCTTCCGCGCGGCTTTAGGCATCTTGCGTCTGGAGAAAAGCTACGATGCAACGCGTCTGGAGATGGCCTGCCAGCGGGCGCTTGACATCGGGGCCACCAGCTACCGCAGCCTGCAGTCCATTCTCAAAAACGGCCTGGAGCGAAAGGGGCTATCCGAGCCGCTGCAGCCGATAGCTGCCATTGAGCATGACAACATCCGCGGCGCCACCTACTACCGCTGAACACAGGAAAGGACACCGACAATGCTTACCCATCCCCTCTATGAAAAACTCGCCCAGCTGCGCCTGTCGGGCATGCTGCTTGGCCTGAAGGAACAGATGAACTCCCCCGAAGTCGACCGGCTCAGCTTCGAGGATCGATTAGGACTGTTGGTGGACCGGCAGATCACCGACCGGGAAAACCACCAACTCGCCGCGCGGCTTAAAAAAGCCAGGCTGCGACAAAACGCCTGTGTGGAGGATGTCGACTTCCGCCACCGCCGAGGACTGGATCAGGCGCCGTTCCTGCAGCTGGCCCAGTGCGCCTGGGTCAAAGAGCATCACAATGTGCTCATCATCGGTCCCACCGGTGTGGGAAAGACCTATCTCGCCTGCGCGCTCGCCCACAAGGCTTGTCGCGAAGGATATGCCGCCCTCTACTTCCGCCTGCCTCGACTGCTGCAGGAGCTGGCGCTCGCCAGGGGCGACGGCCGCTATGTCAGTTTGCTTAAGAACATCGCCCGCGCCGATCTGCTGGTACTTGACGACTGGGGGCTCAAGGGCTTCAGCACCGAGCAGCAGCACGATCTGCTGGAGATCCTTGAAGACCGCCACGGCCTGCGTTCCACCCTGATCACCAGCCAACTGCCGGTGGACCACTGGCATGAGTTGATCACTAACTCCACCGTCGCCGATGCCATCTGTGATCGGCTCGTTCACAACGGCTACCGCATCACACTGAAAGGAGAATCTATGCGAAAAATGAAAAACCAATTGACTTAGAAGAAAGACT
>JBGSTS010000056.1:0-24042 GCA_041736435.1 Desulfobacterales bacterium
CAATTGCCGCCGAAACCGGTCTCCACCGCCCGGCCGGAAACCCAGGCGCCTGCCTCTACCCCGCAGGCCGCAGAGCCCACCAAGTTTGCTCAAGCCCCGAGCCCGGCCCCGGCGGCTGCACTTGCCGGACCCGCTGCGCAGCCGGCGGCGGTGCCCGCTTCGATGGCATCTCCCCCCGCCCGGCCGGAGCAAAGCGAATTCATCATCTATTTCACTATCAGCTCGACCGAGATCCCGATCTATGCCCAGGAGACGCTGACCGGCATTGCACGCCGACTGGATGAATCCCCCCGCATGACGGCCGCCATCGAGGGTCACACCGACGCCATCGGAGACCCGGCCTTCAACCAGGCTATCTCTGAATCACGGGCGGCGGGAGTGAAAAGCTTCTTGACCGACAAGGGGGTCGCCCCGGCCCGGTTGCGCACGGTGGGGATGGGAGCGGGGGCACCGCTGGAGACCAACGACACGCCGCAGGGCCGCAGCCGGAATCGCAGGGCGGTCGTCCGGCTCCAGGAGAGCCGGTGAGGTTCACTCGCCGCGCAGTTTCCAGCGGATGATCTGGTTTTCGAAGTCGATGGCGTAATCGACCCGTGTGAGAAAATCCATGCCGAGAAGCCCCTGGTAGGCGGCGGATTCGCCTTCGAAGGCAATCATGATCACGCCGAAATCCCGGGCCAGGATCGGCCCGACCTGCATCAGGTCGACCCGGCCCATCTCGGATAGCACCGATTGCCCCCCCGCAAGCTTGGTCTGCCCTTTGACGACGCTCACGACGTTCAGGGCAGCGGCAAACCCCCGATGCAGCACCGTGTGCGTGGCGCCGGTGTCTAAAATGAGCCGGCCGCTCGCCTCCAGACCCCCGTTTTTGAAGTCGACCGGCACCAGGATCTGGTTGTTGGCGATGATGACCCGGGTCTCCATGGCCTTCAGCCGGCCGTCCCGTTCCACCTGGTCCCGGCGCTGCCGCTCGATTTCCGCCTGCTGGCGCAATTCCTCCAGATGGACCTGATTGCGGCGCTGGTTTTCCTGGTCCAGTTCCTGCCGGCGATCCTCCTCCGATCCCAGCGCGCTCGATCTCTCGTCCCGGGGAAGATGGTCGAATTTCTCGGCATAGCGGCCGGCCCGGTTTTGGTACTCCGCAGGGATTTTCCAGAGCTCATCGACATAGACCGCCCGGCCGTCTTTGTCGATGTACTTGTAGAACTCCGCCTGCACCGGGAGGCCGAAACAAAAAACTGCCGCCAGCGCCAACACTGCCCATGGGTTCATGGTTCGATTCATACCGTCACGAAACCGCTCCCACCGTCATCTGTGCTCGGCACGTTCCGGCGCCGGCGGCAGGGACCGGTTCAAACTTCCCGTGGTGTAGCCTTCGATGTCGACCGCCACGTGGGTGAAGCCGATCTCGCGCAGCCGCCGGAGAACATCGCTTCGAATCGGCTCACGCAGCAACCGGGCTTCGGCCCCGCGCGCGACCTCGATGCGGGCGATCTCCCCGTGATGCCGGACCCGGCAGTGGGCCAGGCCCAGGTCCCGCAAGAAATCTTCGGCGGCTTCCACCATCCCCAGCACATGAACCGTGATCGGGCTCCCGTAGGGAATCCGGGACGCCAGGCAGGCCATGGAGGGCTTCTTCCAGGTCGGCAACTTCATTCGGCGGGAAAGCTCCCGGATCTCGGCCTGGTTCAGTCCGGCGTCCATCAACGGGGCTTCCAGGCCGAGCTCCACCGCCGCCCTGAGCCCGGGCCGATAGTCGCCCAGGTCGCCCACGTGGGCGCCGTGTGCGACGCGGTGGATCCCCATGCGGGCAGCCGCCGTCAGCACATCGCTCATGACGATTTTTTTGCAGAGGTAGCACCGGTTCGGTGGGTTGGCGGTGAACTCCGCGACCGCCATCTCCCCCGACGGCACCAAAACATGCCGAATCCCCATGGACCGGGCCAGCACGACCGCCGCAACCGTTTCACGCCGAGGGTGCAACGGCGAGTCGGCCGTTATCGCGGCCACCCGCTCTCCCAGAACCTTTCGGGCCATGACCAGCAAATAGGTGCTGTCCACCCCGCCGGAAAATGCAACCGCCAGAGCGTCCCACCCCGATAGTATCGCGGCCAGCCGCTTTCGCTTCTCCGTCAGATCCCGATGTTCCATCGGTCGTGCCCGAGACTCCGCGTGCAAGGCAAAAGGGGGTTTACAAAAACGGCAACGTCCTTTATGCTACCTGTAACATCTTTGAATCTTTTCATTATAAGCTAAACCCGCGGTTGAGCAAAGGAGTTTTTTTGACCACGCGCCGTTTTATGATCCTGGTACCCCTGGCGCTGACGTTCGTGCTGGCTCAATCCTATTTCTGGGTGCCGACCTACGACCAGCAAGCTCGTGGCAACCCCGGCCGCCTGGAGGAGTACATCCATGCCTCCATCGGCGATGCCGGCATCCTGAACCCGATCCTCTCATCGGATTCGGCCAGCTCCGAGATCAATGCCCACGTCTTCGAAGGGCTCATCGACCGCGATGAGAACCTGCGGTTCCGCGGCCGTGTGGCCGAATCCTGGAAAATCACCGAAGAGGCCTACTTCATCGTCGATGCGTCCGTGCAGATCCCCGGGGCGCCCGGCAGCGACCCGGAGTCCGTCCTGCGCCACATGGAGGCGGTGCGCCGGGCCGGCAGCCCTCGATCCCCTGCCCTGCAGCGGTCGCTGGCCAACATTGGCGAGATGACCGTCATCCCGGCCCGCCGTTACACCGTTGTCATACCGGCTGCGGGCCGCGCCGAGCCGCTTCGGGTCGAAGTGGACGCCCCCGCCCGCATCAAGCTTTCGCTGGGCGCGGTGGACATGGATCTTTTTGTCAATCTCTCCGAGATCCTGGGGTCAGGCTACTTTAGTGCCTTCAGGCCGGAGCGGCGGGTCGTTGCCGCAGGCCCCGTCGATGAAAAGGAGCTGGCCGCCCTGGCAGCCGAACTGCTGCCGACCACCGAGCACAACCCCGTGATCGAATTCCGGCTGCGTTCCGGCGTCCGGTTCCACGACGGCCGCCCGGTCCGGGCAGACGACGTCAAGTTCACCTACGCATCCATCATGGACCCCCGCAACCTCTCTCCGCGGGTGGCGGACTACGAGCCGGTCAAGAGCGTTGAGGTCTTAGACCCTCTGGGGCTGCGCATCGTCTACAAACGCTTGTATTCACCGGCCATCGGCACCTGGGCGATGGGCATCCTGCCCGAGCACCTGCTGAATGCCGACGCCTTGCGCCGCGAGGCGATTCGCTCCGGCCGGGACCCGGAAAATTTTAGCATGCGCCAGAGTGACTTCAACCGCCGCCCCGTCGGCTGCGGCCCGTTCGTCTTCCGCGAGTGGAAGTCCGACCAGTTTATTTTTCTGGACCGGTTCGAGGATTACTGGGAAGGTGCGCCAAACTACAAGACCTATGCCTACCGGGTCATCCCCGACCTGCTCACCCAGGAGATGGAGTTTTACGCAGGCACGATCGACTCCTACGGGGTTCAGCCCTACCAGGCGGAGCGGCTGGGCCGGGACCCCCGCTTTCAGAGCTTTTCCGGCACCTCGTTCAGCTATGCCTACATCGGCTACAACCTGCGCCGCCCGCCCTTCGACGACCCGCGGGTGCGGCGCGCGCTGTCGATGGCGATCGATGTGGACAAGATCATCCGGCATGTGCTCTACGACCAGGGGGAGCGCACGACCGGGCCGTTTTTGAAACAGACCGACTTCTACAACCCGGCCGTGGCCCCGCCGCTCTACGACCCGGCCGGCGCCCTGGCACTTCTGGCCGAGGCCGGCTGGCGGCCCGGCGCCGGCGGGCGCCTTGAAAAAGAGGGCCGCCCTCTGCAGTTCACCCTGATCAGCAACAGCGGCAACGACACCCGCAAATCCATCCTCGCCATTGCCCAGGACGCCTGGAAACAGCTCGGCGTCGACGTGCGCACCGACCTTGTGGAATGGTCGGTCTTCATCAAGGAGCGGGTGAACAAGCTGGACTTCGACGCCCTGGTGCTCGGCTGGTCCATGGGCATCGACCCGGACCTCTACCAGATCTGGCACTCCAGCCAGTCCGGGCCGCACCAGCTCAATTTCGTGGGCTACAGCAACCCGGAGGCGGACGATCTCATCATCAAGATCCGCCAGGAGTACGACCACGAGCGCCTGGTCGGGTATTGCCGCCGGCTGCACACCCTCATCGCCCGTGACCAGCCCTACACGTTTCTGTACGTCCCCCGCTGGACGGCGATCCTGGACAAGCGCATCGTCATCCGCGAAAACGCCCCGGACGGCGGAGAGCGCTACCGCCGGATCACCCCGACCAAGACCGGGAACCACATGTTCGATTTCAACCGCTGGATCAAGCTGGCGGAGGTACCGCAGATCAGTGCGGAGTAACGCGCAACGAGGTAAAAGCGTCGGAGTGAAAAAAGATATAGGGTGCCTCTCTGACGCTGAACTCTGACTCCGAACTTGGGCAATGATGAGCCGGGATGGAAATGAAGCATAGGAACACTCAACAGGTGATAAACCAATGATCGCCTTCATCGGCCGCAGCCTGGTCCAGAAAATCGCGACCCTCTTCTTCGTGTCGATCGTCTCCTTTGCGATCATCCACCTGGCGCCGGGAGAGCCCAGCCAGGTGGACCCCCTGAACCCCAAGTTCACCCCCGAGATGGTGGAGCGGTTCCGCACGGCCTTTCACCTCGACCGGCCCCTGGCGGTGCAGTATGCCTACTTCTACCGCGACCTCTTCACGGGGCGCAGCCTCTCCTGGAAAGACAACCAGCCGGTGATGCAGAAGATCCGCGAGCGGTTCTGGAACAGCCTGCCCCTGTTCATCGTGGGCACGCTCATCACCTGGACGATCTCGTTTCCAGTGGGCATCCGCTCGGCCATTCACCGCGGCGGGATCTACGACCGCAGCGCCACGCTCATCGCCTACGTCCTGATCTCGATCCCCGGGTTCTTCTTCGCCTACATCCTGATCATCCTGGTGGTAACCCACCTGAAGGTCCCGGTGGTCGGAATGCGGACCTTCGGTCTGTGGGACACCAGCTGGCTGTTCCAAACGATGGACCGCCTGTGGCACATGCTGCTGCCTTCCGCGCTGGGGGCGAGCGGGGGCATCGCCGTGCTCTCGCGTTACGTGCGCAGCCAGATGCTCGAGGTGGAAGGGCAGGACTATGTTCGCACGGCCAAGGCCAAGGGGCTGCCCTGGGAGATGGTCCACTACAAGCACGCCCTGCGCAACGCCCTGCTGCCCTTTGTCACCATGTTCGGCCTGATCCTGCCCGGGCTGATCGGCGGCTCGGTCATCATCGAATCCATCTTTTCCTGGCCGGGGATGGGCCGCATGGCCTACGAGGCCATTCTGGCCCGGGACTACCCGGTCATCCTGACCGTCAACTTCATCGCGGCCGTGCTGGTGCTGATCGGCACGTTTGTTTCGGATCTGCTCTACGTGATCGTCGACCCGAGGATTCGCCTGTGACCGCGCCCGCGCACCTGTTTCCGACCGGACTGGAGGAACCCGCAGCCCCGCGCCGCACGCGCTTCGAGGAGTTCTGGCGCCTGTTCCGCAGAAACCGCCTGGCCCTGGTCGGTCTGGCCGTGTTTCTGCTGTTCTTTGCCACGGCCGTGGCCGGGGTCTTTCTCACCGCCGGCAACCAACCGGTTTTCGACCCGGCCCTGGTGCGCCTGCAGGAAAAGCTGCGCCCGCCGCTCTCCCCGCCCCTTTTGGAGGCGCTGGCCCCGGGAGAGGCCCCACCGCTCGGGGTTTACCTTTTCGGCACCGACGACCTCGGCCGGGACGTCTTTGCGCGCATGCTTCAAGGGGCCTGGGTCTCGCTGACCGTGGGGTTTGTGGCCGTCGGCATCTCGGTCCTGGTCGGGGTCTTCCTGGGGGCAATGGCGGGCTATTACGGCCAGCGGGCCGTCCGTCTGGAGCAGCTGCTGTTCACGCTGCTCCTGATCGCCGGCGGCTCCCTGCTCGCCGGCGGTCAAATCGGCATCGGCGCTGCCCTGCTGGTTGCCGGCCATGCATGGCTCTTTTTTTCACTCTCGCCCTGGGGGTTCCGCCGCTGGGGCTCGCCGCCGGGGTGGGTGCGCCTCCTCCTCGGCCGGGTAATGCAGGTGGATACGCTCATCATGCGCTTTGTGGATATCATGCTCTGCTTCCCCAGTTTTTTCCTGATCCTCACCGTCGTGGCCCTGCTGCCGGCCAGCATCTACACCATCATGATCGTGATCGGCCTGACCAGCTGGGAGGGCACCACGCGCTTCGTACGCGCCGAATTCCTTTCGCTGCGGGAGCTGGATTTCGTAGCCGCGGCCCGGGCCCTGGGCCTAAGCGACGTTCGCATCATCTTTCGCCACATCACCCCCAACGCCATCGCCCCCGTCCTGGTCTCCGCCACCATCGGCATTGCCTCGGCCATCCTGACCGAGGCCGGTTTGAGCTTTCTCGGCTTCGGCGTGCCGCCGCCGCATGCCACCTGGGGCAACATCCTCTCCGACGGCAAGCGCTTCATCTTCGATGCCCCCTGGCTGACCTTCATCCCCGGTGTAGCCATCCTGCTGGTGGTACTCGCATTCAACCTATTCGGCGAGGGGCTGAGGGACATCCTCAACCCTCGGCTGCGCGAACGGAATTGACGGGGCCACGATGAGCGCCGACACCGAGATCCTGCTTTCCGTCGAGAGCCTGAACGTATATTTCCACGGCGAGGAGGAGACCGCGCGCGCGGTGGACGGCGTGGATTTCGAGGTCCGCCGCACGGAAAACGTCTGCCTCGTCGGGGAATCAGGCTGCGGCAAAACGGTATCGGCCCTGGCCGTCCTGGGTCTTGTCCCCTGCCCGCCCGGCCGCGTGACCGGCCGACGCATTGCCTTCAGCGGCGAGGATCTGCTGGCGTTCGGCGATGAGAAGATGGAGTCCATCAGAGGCAAACGGATCGGCATGGTGTTTCAAGAGCCGCTGACATCGCTCAACCCGGTGCTGACGATCGGCGAGCAAATCGCCGAGCCGCTGCAGGTCCACACGGATCGCAGCGAGGCCGAGATTCGTGATAGTTGCGTGCGGCTGCTCCAGGACGTGGGGATCGACCGGCCCGCGGCGCGCCTGACCGACTATCCGCACCAGATGAGCGGCGGCCAGCGCCAGCGGGTCATGATCGCCATGGCGCTGGCCTGCGGCCCGGACCTGCTGATCGCGGACGAACCGACCACGGCCCTGGACGTCACCATCCAAGCCCAGATCCTGAAGCTCCTGGCCGCCTTGCAACGCGCACACGGCATGGCGGTGCTCTACATCACCCACGACCTGGGAGTGGTGTCCCAGATCGCCGACCGGGTCTACGTCATGTATGCCGGCCTCATCGTCGAGCACGGCAGCGCGGCACACATCCTGCGTGAAGCGCACCACCCCTATACGCAAGCGCTGCTGGCCTCCCTGCCGCATAGAAAGAAGCGCGGCCAACGGCTGCACAGCATCCCGGGCTCCGTGCCGCATCCGGCGCACAAGCCGCCGGGCTGCCCGTTTCACCCCCGCTGCGATCGGGCTGTAGCCGTCTGCCGCACCCAACCCCCGGAGCTTTGCCGTTTTTCCGACGGCCATGCGGCCCGCTGCCCGGTGGCGGCCGGGATCTGGAGGTGACCCCCGTGGATGCTGCCCGAAACCAGGCGTCGGATCTCTTGACCGTCGAGCGGATGAGCAAGGCATTTCCCCTGCGGCGGGGTTTTTTCCAGCGCCCCGCCGGCCACGTGCAAGCGGTCGACCGCGTGTCGCTCGCGATCGGCCGCGGCACAACCCTGGGTCTGGTGGGCGAAAGCGGCTGCGGTAAGAGCACCCTGGCAAGGATGATTATAAAGCTCCTGCCCAGCGACGGCGGCCGGATCGTGTTCGACGGCACCGACATTTCCGACTGGTCCGAGGCCGCGATGAAGCCCCTGCGCCGCCGCATCCAAATCGTTTTCCAGGACCCCTACGGGTCGCTGAACCCGCGCATGAGCGTGGGCCGGATTTTGGGCGAGGGTCTTCGAACCATCGGGGTCAGGGGCCGCGAAAACGCCGCGGAACGAACGGAGAAACTGCTGGCGCTGGTCGGCCTGTCGCCGCGTGCCGTCGACCGCTATCCCCACGAGTTCAGCGGCGGACAACGCCAGCGCATCGGGATCGCGCGCGCGCTGAGCGTTGAGCCGGCATTGGTGATCTGCGATGAACCGGTGTCGGCGCTGGACGTTTCGATCCAGGCCCAGATCATCAACTTGCTTAAAGATCTTCAGGATCGACTGGGGTTGAGCTACCTGTTCATCACCCACGACCTGAACGTGGTCGGCTATCTCTGCCACCGGGTAGCGGTGATGTACCGGGGGCGCATCGTGGAGGAGGCGGCGGTAGAGGCGCTGTTCGAAAACCCGCTTCACCCCTACACTCACGCACTGCTGGCGGCGGTTCCGGACATCGAGGCCCCGAGAGGCCCGGAGCCGGAGGCCGCTCCTGAAGACCTTGCGGAAGCACGGGCAGTCCCCCCAGAGGGATGCCGGTTCCACCCCCGGTGCCCGGAAGGCGAGGAGCGCTGCAGGAGCTACGACGAGGCCTGGGTCCGAGCCGGCAAGGATCACCGGGTGCGCTGCTGGAAAGCATAGGAACCCTGAACCATAGGAACCATCCCACACATGTACGATCGCATGCTGAACACCCCTGAAACGGAAATCGCCGCCCGCATCGGCGCCTTGCAGCAGGCGCTGCGCCGGCAAGGGCTTGATGCGGCCCTGATTCTTCAAAAAGCGGATCTGTATTATTACAGCGCCACCATTCAACAGGCGCACCTCTTCGTGCCGGCCGAGGGCGAGCCGGTTCTAATGGTCAACAAGGTGTTCAAACGCGCCCGCGCGGAGTCCCCTCTATCTCGGATCGTCGCACTGGGCAGCCCCAGGAAAATCCCGCAAACGCTTAAGGACCAAGGGCTGCGGATGCCGAAGCGCCTGGGGCTTGAACTCGACGTCCTGCCGACCAACCTCTATTTCATGCTGGCCGGAATCTTCACGGGTGCCGAACTCACCGACGTCTCCGGCGACATTCGGCTGATGCGATCGGTCAAATCGCCATACGAGATCGAACTCATGCGAGAGGCGGCGCGCTATTCGGACCGGCTTGCCGCCGCGGTGCCGGAACTCCTGCGCGAAGGGATGAGCGAGATCGAGCTGGCCGGCCGGGTCGAGGCCGAAGCCCGCCGCATGGGGCACCAGGGCATCGTGCGCATGCGCCTGTGGGGCAGCGAGTTGTTCTATGGGCACCTGCTGGCAGGGCCCTCGGGCGGGGTGCCGAGTTACCTGGCCTCGCCCACCGGCGGCAACGGGGTGAGCCCGGCCGTGGCCCAGGGCTCCGGGTTCCGGCCGATCCGTCGGTGCGAGCCGATCCTGGTGGACTATGTCTTCGCCTATCGCGGCTACATCTCGGACCACGCCCGCATCTTCTCCATCGGGGCCCTCCCCGCGGACCTGGCGCAGGCCCACGCCGCCATGCTCGAGCTCCAGCGTCAGATCATGACGATGGCCGCGCCCGGCACGGCGTCCGGGGCGATCTACGATTTCGCGCTGAAGCAGGCCGAACGGTCGGGATACGGCCGACATTTCATGGGGGTGGGTACGGAGCGAATCCGCTTCGTTGGACACGGCGTGGGGCTGGAACTGGACGAGTTTCCCTTCCTCAACGCCGGCCAGCGGCTGGAGCTGCAGGCGGGAATGATCATCGCCCTGGAGCCCAAGCTGGTTTTCCCCGGCAGGGGTGCGGTCGGCATCGAGAACACGCACCTTGTCACCCCCGGCGGATTGGAGCAACTGGGCAGCTTCCCGGACGAGGTGTGCGTGACTTAGAGCCTCCGGGGCTGCGGCAGCGTTTCACGTGACGGCCTGCCTTCACGCCTTGACATGACCGGAATTTCATGGAAAACCACTCTATCTGCGTTCACGGTGATAAATCGATCGGTGCTTGATCGGTCGACAACCAACCATAGAAGGAGGTTCAAAATGATGAGGCGATTCGGAACAATCATCGCGGTGGCCATGGCGGCCTGCTTGATCGCGGCACCGGTGTACGCGAAAACGACCTGGAAAGCCAATTCCGTTTGGCCTCCGAAAAACCACCACAGTGTGGGGATGGTCGAGTTCGCCGAGTTAGTGAAAGGCAAAACCAACGGGGAATTGGAGCTTGTGGTCGAAACGGGGGGCTCCCTGGGCTATAAAGGCCCCGAGTTGCTCAAAGCCGTTCGTGACGGCCTGGTGCCTGTTTCGGACATGCTGATCAGCGGTGTCGCGGGAGATGAGAAGCTCTTTCAGATTGTGACCCTCCCGTTTTTGGCGAAGGATTTTAATGAACTCCGGTTACTGCTCGACATCTGCCAGCCATACTTCGACAAGGCGGCGCAAAAATGGGGGCAGAAAATTCTTTACATCGCCCCTTGGCCGGGCGCCGGCGTCTGGACCAAGAAAAAGGCCACTTCCGTGGCGGACATGAAGGGGCTCAAGACCCGGACCTATGATAAGAACGGCGCCTTGGTGGTGGAGGCGACCGGGGGGACCCCCTTCGCCCTGCCCTTCAGTGAGGTCTACTCTTCCCTACAGACGGGCGTGATCGACTCGGTGATCACCTCCTCGCCCACGGCCGTTGATGCCAAGTTCTGGGAAGTGCTCGGCTTCTTCCAGCCGGTCAACCTCACCATCGCCACCAACATGGTAAACGTAAACCTGAACGCCTTCAACAAGCTGCCCAAAAATCAGCAGGACGTCCTGGTGGCCGCCGGCAAAGAGATGGAAAAGCGGATGTGGCAGCAGGTTGCCGAGCTCGACAAGCAGATGGTGGAGACCTGCAACAAAAACGGCATCCAGACCGTCCCGCCGTCCAAGGAGTTCATGGCCGACCTGAGCAAGCTCACCGAGAACATCCGGGCGGAGTGGCTCAGCGGCGCCCCGGCGGACGCCAAGAAGATCTACGACGAGTTCAAGAAAAAGACCGGCCGGTAGCCGTTGTTGCCCTGCCCGGGCTCCCAGAGCCCGGGCAGGGCTGCGGCGCTCCGACAACCATCGGGTAAACTCAACAGTTTCGTTGGGGTCTGCTTGGACACCGGATCTCCTATGGTGAGGTGGCATTCGTGAAAGCGGTCATCCGAGTGGTAAACGCCTTTTCCGGGCTCGGAGGGTGGCTCGCCGTCATCATGATCTGCCTGGCGCTCGGCTTGGCGTTGTCCGAAATCCTTTCGCGCAGTTTGTTCAACAAAACCCTCTACATCACCGAGGAGTATTCCGGCTATCTCATGTGCACCCTGACCTTCAGCTCGCTGGCCTACACTTTAAGAGAACGGGGCCACATCCGGATGGTCTTCGTGCTGCGAGCACTTTCCGCCCGAGCCCGTCACTTCCTGAATTTAGCCTGCCACACGGTCGGGTTTGTTTTCGGGATCGGCTTCACCGTATTCTGTTTTCTGTTTTTCTGGGACTCGGTGGTCAGCGGCTCGCAATCGATGCAGGTTTCAGAGACCTTCCTGGCCATCCCCCAGGCCTTTATGCCGCTGGGGGCGTTGATGCTGACACTCCAGTTTTTAGGGGAAGTGTTTAAAGATATTCTCGTCATCCGCGGAGACACGGCGGGTCTGACGCTCACGGAGGAGGCCGATGACCTGGGGCGCTGATGAGACTTCCGGCACCCTCCCGCTGCGAATCGTGAACGACCTATGGACCTAACCAGTATCTCTCTTACACTGACCGGGTTGCTGATCGTTTTTCTCGGTGGTGCGGTCTGGATCGGTATCTCGCTCTTTCTCATCGGGGCGGGCGGTTTTTTGATTTTCACCGACCTGCCGTTCGGCACCATCATGGCCAACATCGCCTGGAACAACACCAGCGGATCGGCCATGATGGCGCTGCCGTTTTTCGTGTGGATGGGGGAGATCCTGTTTCGGAGCCGGATCTCCTCTAACCTCTTCAGCGGCCTGGCACCGTGGATGGATGCCATTCCCGGCCGCCTCCTCCACGTCAATATCCTTGCCTGCACGTTTTTCGCGGCGGTGAGCGGGTCCTCCGCGGCAACCACAGCCACCGTCGGAAAAATCACCGTGCCCGAACTGAACAAACGAGGCTACAACCGCATGCTCGCCATGGGATCCCTTGCGGGCTCCGGCACCCTGGGGTTTATGATTCCGCCCAGCATGATGATGCTGGTCTACGGCATCATCGGAGATGTGAGCATCGGCAAGCTCTTCATTGCCGGGTTCATCCCGGGCTTCATGATCGCTGGGCTGTTCAGCGGGTATGTCTTTTTGGTGTGCCTGGTCAACCCGCGCCTGGCCCCGAGAGGCGAGGATCGCTACACGTGGAATCAGCGGTTGAGGGCCATCCCCCAGATACTGCCGGTGGCGGTTCTTATTCTCGTAGTGCTGGGAAGCATTTATGCCGGGTGGGCAACTCCCACCGAGGCTGGGGCGGTCGGTGTGGCCGGGTCGATCGTCTTCGCACTAGCGACCCGGAGCTTCAGCCGCCAGGCGCTGCGTGAGAGCTTGTTCGGCGGCATCAAAACGAGCAGCATGATCATGCTGATCGTGATGGGCGCCGCCTACCTCTCCGTGGTCGTGGGCTACCTCGGCATTACACGCAAGCTGACCACAGCGGTCACGGAGATGGGGCTTTCGCCCTATATGTTGATCGTGATCCTGTCTTTGCTCTACATTCTGCTGGGCTGCCTCATCGACGGGTTTTCCATGATCGTCATGACCACGCCGATCGTTCTGCCGATGGTGGAAATCGCCGGGTTCGACCCGGTCTGGTTCGGCATTTATCTGGTGCTTATGATCGAACTGGCCCAGATCACCCCGCCTGTGGGCTTCAACCTCTTTGTGATCAGCGGGCTCAACAATGACGACATTCTGCACATTGCCAAGGCGGCCCTTCCTTTCTTTTCATTGATGTGCGCCGTCGTGATCATCATCACCGTATGGCCGCGACTCGTTCTGTATCTGCCGGGCCTTATGCGAGGGCAGTGAACCCAATCGATCGAATCCGGTCTTCCATTTCGCGCAGCGCCCGAACGGCCTCCTCTAACCCAACGGCGCCGAAGGCGACCTCCTCCCCCGGCATGATCTGCCCGAGATACGGCAGATCGGCTGAAATCACCGTGGCGATCTTGCGGTACCCGCCGGAAACGGTCTCACCCAGCAGAATGATGGGTTGGCCGTCGCCGGGGACCTGGATCGCACCCGCAACCACCCCTTCGGAAATGATTGATTCCAGGATGCCCGCCTTGACCTGGAGCGCGGCCCCGTTGAGCCGTATCCCCGTACGATTGGAATCCGAAGAGACGCTGTAGAGGTGCGAAACGAAGGTCTGCCGGCTTTCATCGGTGAACTGGTCGTCCTGCGGGCCCCAGACCACGCGTATCCGCCAGCGCGACGGATATGCGGGGACCCACTCCGGCGGCAACACCCGCTCCTCAAAGCGCTTCCGGCCCGGACCCTCGGTACAGCCGATGATATCCCCCTTGCGCAGCGGGCGGCCTCCATAGCCCCCGAAACCCGAGGAGAGGTTGGTCGAACGGCTTCCCATGATCAGAGGGACGTCGACCCCGCCTTGAACGGCGATATACGATCGGAACCCGCCGGCCGGGCCGGAAAACATGACCACCTCGCCCGCCTGCAGCTCCAGAGACTGCCACATCGGAAGCGGTTTAGCGTCTCGCAGCGGAGTGAGATTGCCGCCGGTGACGGCCACCACCACATCCCGCAACGCCTTGAGCCGAAGGCCCATGGCCAGAGTCTCAAGGACCGCCGCGTTTTCAGGGTTGCCGACCAAGAGGTTGGCGACGCGCAGGGAAAAGCTGTCCACCCCGCCGGTCGGGGCAACGCCGTAGCGGGAGAACCCGTAGCGGCCGAGGTCCGTCACCGTAGTCAAGATCCCGGGCGAAAGGACCTCGAATGCGCCTACCGCGGCCATCGCTCCACCTCCTCGGGCCTGATGGCCTCAAAGCGCACGGTGTCCCCCATGTTCAGCAGCGACGGGGGCTGCCGCCGGGGGTCGAACAGCTCGATGGGCGTCCACCCGATGATCTGCCAACCGCCGGGACTGTCCGCAGGATAGATGCCGGTCTGGCGCTGAGCCAGACCGACCGAGCCTTTAAGCACCCGGGTGCGCGGGGTGCTGCGCCGGGGGGTGTCCAGGTCGGCCGGCAGCTCACCCAGGTAGGGAAACCCCGGGGTGAACCCGATCATGTAGACCCGATAGGTACACTTACTGTGTCGGGCGACGATTTCATCCGGCGGCACGCCGTGATGCGCGGCGACCCAGTCCAGGTCCGGGCCGTGGTCCCCGCCGTAGATCACCGGGATGAGATGCTCGGCGGGGGAGGAAAGAGCACCTGTATGTCCGGCTGCAACAAGATCCACAATCGCGGACTGTAACTGCCCGAGCGCCATTCTCAAAGGCTCGACCCGAATCATCAGCGACCGGTAGCTCGGTGAGAGTTCCCGGACACCCGGCAGGGCTGCGTGTTCCAACCGGTCCATCAGATCCTGCACGCGCCGGTTGACTTCGGGCGAAATCCTCTCGCCCAACTCCACCAGCAGGCTGCTGTCACCCATGGTTCGAAAATGTATCTCCGGAAACGTCATAACCCATCGCTTCTCGATTGATTCCTATCCGGCAGTGATGGCTCGGGGCAATTATTAATGGTCTCGAAATTGAATTGACACGTTCTGTAAAATCTCCCCTGCCCCTCTTTGCCAAAGAGGGAGGATTCATTCCTTTGGAAAATGGGAATGGCTGACTCGGAAAAACGCCCGCATGCAATCCGACACGGCAATCTCCGGCATTCGTGTTTCAGCCGGCCGGAGCCGGGGGTGCGACAACGACTCCCGCCGTCGACAGCGTGGCCCGGATCTGTTTCACCAGGCTGACGGCGTGGGGATTGTCTCCATGGACGCAGATGGTGTCCGCGTGCAGTTCTATGTCGGCGCCGTTGATCGCGGCGACCTTGCCCTCGTTGACCATCTTGAGCACCTTGGCGGCTACGACCTCGTGATCATGAATCACCGCACCGGGCAGCTTGCGGGAAACGAGTGAGCCGTCCGGGGTGTAGGCCCGGTCGGCAAAAAACTCGAAGGCGATGCGGATGCCGTGCCGCAGGCCGATGGCATCGAGTTCCTCGTGGTTGGGACCGGCCATCACAAATAGAACCAGCTGCTTGTCGAGCCCGGCCATTACCTCCGCCACGGCGTCCCATATCTCCGGTTTCTTCGCTGCCATGTTGTAGAGTGCACCGTGAGGCTTGACATGCCGCACCCGGCCGCCCTGCCGCGCGGCAACCGCCTGCAGTGCACCAATCTGAAAAGTGACGAAATCTTTGATCTCCTCCATGCTTACATCCATGGCCCGGCGTCCGAAGCCTACCAGGTCCGGCAGCCCGGGATGCGCACCCAGGCCGACGCCGTGCTGCAGCGCCAGCGCCACGGTGCGCCGCATGACCGCCGGATCTCCGGCATGATAGCCGCAGGCGATGTTCGCTGAGCTGATGAGCGGGATGACTTCCTCATCGAGACCCAGCGTATAGGTGCCGAAACTCTCGCCCACATCCGAATTCAGATCGATGCTCTTGAGTGACATTCGATACACCTCCACGACATCGTTGCCGCCCTGACAGCCGCTGGCCTTTCCGGGTGCGTACCATAAAAAAAGGGAACAGGCAAAAAAGCCCGTTCCCTTGGAGGCCGTGAGTGAAAAGGCCGAATCAGCGCTTGGAGAACTGGAACCGTGCGCGCGCCGAGCGTTGACCGTATTTCTTGCGCTCCTTGACGCGCGGGTCGCGCTTGACGAAGCCGGCTTTCTTGAGCGTCACACGAAAGTCCGGGTTCGCGGCAATCAGGGCGCGGGTGATTCCGTGACGGATGGCGGCCGCCTGCCCGACCACCCCTCCGCCCTGGACGGTCGCCTTGATGTCGTAGGCCCCGCTGGTGTTGGTGAGCTTCAGCGGCTGGACCAGTTCCAGACGTGTGGTCTCCACCGGGAAGTACTCTTCCACGGGCAAATTGTTGACGATGATAGCGCCGGTGCCGGGGGTGAGCCAGGTTCTTGCGATGGACGACTTGCGTTTTCCGGTGGCGTAGTAGCTGGATTCGGTCTGCATCCCACTCCTCGATGATCGCTTTGGTTAGATGTTAAGGGGTTGCGGGTTCTGGGCCTGGTGCGGGTGTTCGCTGCCGGCATAGACCTTCAGTTTACGGAAGAGCCGGCTGCCCAGCTTGTTTTTGGGCAGCATCCCCTTGACCGCGCGCCGGATCAGCTCTTCCGGGTGCTTCTCCAGGACCTCTTTGGCCGTGGCCGTCTTGAGGCCGCCGATGTAGCCGGTGTGGTGGTGGTATTCTTTTTGAACCCACTTGTTGCCGGTCAGGCGGATTTTCTCGGCATTCACGACGACGACGAAGTCTCCGGTGTCCACATGCGGCGTAAACATCGGGTTGAGTTTGCCTCGCAGACGTGCGGCCACACTGGAAGCCAGGCGGCCGAGAACGGCGCCGTCGGCATTCGCGACGAACCATTTGCCTTGCGCATCGGCTTCTTTGGCGCTGATGGTGTATTTTTTCACGGGTTGCACTCCTGTTTAAGAATCAGATATATTTAGGCCAAGGTTATTGACTTGTCAAGCAAAAAGATCGTAAGAAGGCGGTTCAAAGATCCCGTAAAATTAGGTTCGGTTACCATGCTCCCGATCGAAACCGAGGTCAAATTTCATCTTCCCGACCCGCCGGCCATGCGCTCCCGGCTGATCGGCCTCGGTGCGCTGAGCTCAGGCCGCACCCCCGAGCACAACATCCGCTTCGAAAACGACACCCTCAACCTGCTCCGGCATCGAACCCTGCTGCGCCTCCGCCAGGATCTCACCGCCACTCTCACGTACAAATCGCCCCCGGCCAAAACCGACCCCGACTTCAAGCAGTTCGTCGAAATCGAGGTCGAGGTCTCCGACTTCGAGGCCATGCAACGGATCCTCCACGCCCTGGGATTCCGGCCGCAGCAACGCTATGAAAAGCAGCGTGAGACCCTGCGGTTGGGATGCACCGCTTTTTGCGTGGATACCCTGCCCTACGGTGATTTCATCGAGATCGAGGGGCCGCGGGAGGAGATCCGCGACTATGCGATCCGCCTGGGCTTGAGCTGGGACCGGCGCATCCTGCTGACCTACCTGAAAATGTTCGAGATTATCAGGTCGTTCCACGGTCTGAACTTCGCGGATCCCACGTTCCAAAATTTCAACGGGGTCCTAGTAAACCTAACGGCCTGCCTGCCGCTGATGGAAGCCGGTCGCCGGCCGGGATCAGGGTGAGGCGCTCTTCAGCGCAACCGAAGACTCCTGCGCGGTTATGAGCTCCCCTTTTTTGGAAAACACGTACAGGACGGCCTGGGTGTATTCGGGAATGTCCGCGGAAAGCGCCACGGAGTGCGCGAAGACTTTCGAGTGTCGAATGTTGAAGGAGTAGCCCTTCCGCGTGTTGACCGGCCGGCCGCGCACCAAGCCTACGTCGGGCAGCGCCAGCCACTGCTCCGGTTCGAAGCCCTCGCCCTTGAGCACCACGACCACATTGCCCGCAAGGGCTTTCTGCCCGTGGCTCATGTTGACGATCTTGTAGGTCAACTCCAGCGTGTTGGTCTTCGCAGATCTTTTGAGCTGAAACTCCTCGATGGACAGCCCTTCATTCACCCCTACCGGCGGCTGCACGGCGGGGACCCCCCGGTCCGCCTCGGCCGTCAATCCTGTTTTGCTTTCATCCCCAAAGCGACTCTCGGCCGCTTCCGGCAAAGAGGGGGCCAGCCGCCGCCCGGCCGCACGGGGAGCCACACCCGCTAATGTTTCCTTCATCTTCGTTTCCACCAGGACCACCTGCGCGGTGAGAAGATCGCGTTCATGCCGCAGCTCGCTGATCGTTCGACCCGAGGCGGCCAGGCTCTGCTGCAGTTCCTGTGTGCGCTGGTGCAGGGTGTGGTTCACCACGGCCAGCACGACCACTGCCGCCAAGGCCATCCCCAATGCAGCGAGGACCAGGCCGACGAGCGTTTTGACCCGTTTGAAAGGGACGACCCGTCCGTGATCGCCGATAAACAGCACGGTCCACGGTTGTCTGTCTCCCGGCAAAACGTGCGGCTTCGAGCCCTGCGTCGAACGCTTTAAATCCATTCCCATCCGCTGTACCGTTCCCTGTTATCTCTCGATACCCCCGCCTGCGCGGCGGGTTCCTTAAAACATCTTCTGTTGGAATCGGATCCCTAAATGCCGGTAGGCATCCTCCGATGCCCGGCGCCCCGCGGAGGTGCGCGTGATGAAGCCGATTTTAAGCAAATACGGCTCGACGATGTCGACCAGGGTGTCCGACTCCTCCTGGAGCGTTGCGGCGATGGCCTCGATGCCCACCGGGCCCCCGCGATAAAAGTGGATGACCGTTTTTAAATACCGGCGGTCGAGGTCCGTGAGCCCTTGCGCATCGACGCCTTCGAGCTCCAGCGCAGCGCCCACGACCTGCAGGTTGATCCGGCCCCCGGCCCGCACCTGGCCGTAGTCCCGCACGCGCCGCAGCAGGCGGTTTACGATCCGGGGCGTTCCCCGCGAGCGCTTCGCCAGTTCCAGCGCCCCATCCTCGCCGAGGTCCACCCCCAGCAAAACCGCCGAGCGACGGGTGATCCGCACCAGTTCGTCCAGTTCGTAGAAGTCCAAGCTTCGGAAAATCCCGAACCGGTCCCGCAGCGGCGCGGAGAGAAGCCCCACGCGGGTGGTGGCCCCCACCAGCGTAAACCGCTTCAGCCGGAAGCGGTGGCTGCGGGCGTGGACCCCCTTGTCGAACACAAAGTCGATTGCAAAGTCCTCCATCGCCGGGTAGAGCAACTCCTCCACCGGCTTGGGAAGCCGGTGGATCTCATCGATGAACAGGATGTCCCCGGCGTCCAGGTGGGTGAGAATTCCGATCAGGTCGCCACCCTTTTCCAGCGCCGGACCGGAGGAGATGGTCAGGTTGGAGCCCATTTCGTGGGCGATGATGTGGGCCAGGGTCGTTTTGCCGAGGCCGGGCGGCCCGTGCAGCAGCACGTGGTCGATGGACTCCCCGCGTTGGCCGGCTGCCTCGATGGCGATTTTGAGGGTTTCGACCACATCCGGCTGCCCCACATAGTCGGCCAGCTGCTTCGGCCTCAGGGACACGATTTCGGGCTCTAAATCTTCTTCGCGGAGATGGCCGGACAGCGGCCCTTGGCGGTCGGATGAAAAGGAGAGGATGTCGTCGCTCATCGCGTGCCTTTATTTGCCCCGGCGCCCTCAGCTGCCGTTGGCCGCCGAGGTAGGTTGCTCCCCCCGATAGACTTCCTCGAACAGCGCCTCGGGGGTTGCGATGGCGGGATTGCGCTTGAGCGCCTCGAGGATCAAACGCTTGGCATCGGCAACGCGGTGCCCCAACTGCCGCACCATCACGTCCAGAACCTGCTCGGCAACGTCCTCAACCGGGTTGGCTGCCGGTTTGGGCTCGTCGCGCTTGAGGGCAAACTTCCCCATGCGGCCTTCCAGCGTGGCCACGATCTTTTGGGCGGTACGCTTGCCGACCCCTTTGAGGTGCGACAAGGCGTCGATGTCGCGCGCCTCGATGGCGCGGGCGATATCGCTGACGGAAGCCGTCATGGCCTTGACGGCCTTCATGGGGCCGATGTCCTCCACGCTGATGAAATGCTGGAAGAACTCCTTGTCGATTTCCTGAACAAATCCGATCAGAACCGGTTTGGGCTGCCGTTCGGTTTGCTGGGTGTAAATATAAAGGAAAATCTCATCGCCGATGTTTTTGGCCGCCACCGCATCCATCACCACGGAGGGGAGCAGCACCTCGTATCCCACGTGGCCGGCGAGCACCAGTACGCGGTCATCGTGCCGGCTGAGGATGGTGCCGGAGAGGTAGCCGATCACGCGCTTTATAGTCCTTTCGTATCGTAGCGGTACAAGCCGATGATGGCCAGCCCCAAGGCATCCGCCGCATGAAACGGCCGGATGGGAAACGCATGGCCGATGCACCTTCGAACGGCTGCTTCCAATTGGGCCTTGGAGGCATTCCCGTTCCCGGTGAGCACCTGCTTTGCTTCCCGGACCGGAACCGAGAACGATCTCAACCCGGCGCGGGCGCAGGCCAGCATCACCACACCGGACACCTGCCCCAGAAAAATACCGGACTTCGGATAGTCCTTCAGCGAGAAGACATCCTCCACCACTACCAGGTCAGGCGCTTCGGAGCTGAGCAGCTGCAAGAGATTGGAGAAGATATGGTCGAGCCGCCGGGGCAGGCTGGTGGATTTAGAGGTCTGGATGCACCCGAAGGAATAGCCATCGATTGCGACCCCCCGGCCCGAAACGATTCCCACCCCGGTCGCCGCAAGGCCCGGGTCTATTCCGAGGATTTTTCCCATCCCTGGTTCACCCCCACCGCGGGGCATCGCCACAGGGACTCATGATCGCCGGTCGCGCCACCCTCCGCAGAGCGATGCCGAGGCCTTGGCTTCCCGACGGCACCCCCGGCGCCTGTCATTTAAGCTCTTTCAGCTTGTCGGAGGCGGCCTTGGCTTCGCTGGTGTTCGGGTATTTGCGCACCAGCTCTTCGAAGATCAGGCGTGAGTTCACCCGGTCCTTGAGGCTCAGGAAGGCAAGCCCTTGCTTCAGCAGCGCGGATGAAACCTTGTTGCCCCGAGGGTATTTTTCGATGACCTTCTGGTACTCGAGGATGGCTTTTTCGTAGGATTTTTCCTGATAAAAAGTTTCGCCGATCCAGAACTGGGCGTTGTCGGCATTGTCCGAAACCGGGTACTGCGATAGAAAATCCTCGAACCCCCTGCGCGCAGCCCCCATATTCCCTTGTTCGAAAGACTGGCGTGCCTTGTTGTAGAGATCCGCCTCGGATGCGATCTTGGCGGACGACCCCTCCGGTTTAATTCGGCTTGCCGGTGCCGCCAACGGTTCCAGCTTAAGGTGCTGCTCGATTCGCGATAGGCGCTGGGTGGATTGCGTGTTCGCCTCCTCCAAACGCGCCAGTTTCTCATCGCGCGGTCGGTCGGTGCCATCGCCCGCGGGCCGCGGCTGCCTCAAGGCGTGCTCCAGTTCTTCGATCCGGCCGCTCAGTGCCCGCATCTCCTCGCGCACCTCGTCGATCTGGGCACGGGTTGATGCTGCCTGCTGCCGCAGGGCCTGCTCCGTGGCTTCACGGTTGCGCGCAAAATCTTCCCGCCGGCGCCGCTCCTCGGCATCGCGCAGTTCCATTTCGCTCATCCGTGAGTCGATGGTGAGAACGTCACGTCGAGTTGCGCACCCACCCATGATCATCAGAGCGATGATCATGACGGCCATCCCCATCGAACTGAACCGAACCCGCAATTCGTTTTCCATAGCTTGCCCTTCAAATTATCCGGGGAGAGAACGTCTGCCGCACCACCACAAAGAATCGGGAATACCAAGCCGGAAGCCAACCGGACCCCGGGCCTGCAACAGCCCAGCCGACCGCCCACCCCGGTGCAGGGAATGAGAACGATGACGTGGGATTCGCTTAAACAGACGGCAAACGAGCCTGTCTGCACTCGTTTGCCGTCTCATCTACAGTCATTATGCGACCTCAGCCCGTAGGAGGGGTTTCGGTCGCCTCCGGTGCAGCCCGAGGTCGGAGGGTGACGCTTTAGAAGCTGACCACAAAACCGTCGTTTCTGTTCTTGGCCAGCGCATCCGGGGTTTTACCCGGATCGATCGGGCGCTCCTCACCGTAGCTGATGGTGCTGATACGCTTGGTGTCGATACCGAGGTCCACCAAAAATTTCTTGGCGGACTGCGCCCGGCGCTCACCCAGGGCCATGTTGTACTCGTTGGTGCCGATCATACAGGTGTTCCCCTCGATGAGCAGCTTGGCATTGGGGGTGGCCTTGAGCCAATCGGCTTTTTTCTTAAGCGCCGCCTGGGCTTCCAGCTTCAATGCCGATTTGTCGAATTCAAAAAAGACCCTCTCGGTCATGAACGCCGGCACGGACGGAGCGGCCGGGGCTGGGGCCGGGGCCGGGGCCGGGGCGGCCACTTTAGGAGCGGGAGCCGGGGCCGGGGCGGCCGTGGCGGCCACTTTTTTCTGACAAGCGACTGTGAACAACAACCCCGGCATCACGAGCAGCAATGCCAAAACCATCCACCACTTCTTTTGCATTTTCGTCTCCTCCTTTTTTGTTGGTGCGTGTGAGTTGAGTTGCGGTGTTCTATCAGTTGAAAACACCCGCTGACCACTTGGGACTGGTCTGTTCTCCGTTCAGCAGCAAAAGACGCCGCGGGTCGGTTCCGAAAGCAGTTATCACAAAAAGCCGAGAGGGCCCCTCGCGGTTAGAACTAAAAACAAGAAGTGTGCCGTCGGGCGACCACGATGGGGATTCACTGCTGCCGCCCTCGCGAGTCAGCTGCATCATGCTTTGCCCATCCGCACCGATCACGCACACTTGCTGGGAACCGCCGATCTGGGACGTGTATGCGATTTTGTCGCCCCGGGGAGACCATGCCGGCTGAGTGTTGTATTTGCCTTCAAACGTCAGCCGGCTCTCGTTTCCGGACCCTACATCCAACACGTAGATCTGCGGGCCGCCGGTCCGGTCTGAGACGAACGCCAGTTTGCTTCCGTCCGGCGACCAGGTAGGGGAAACATTGGTTCCCCGGCCACCCACCAATTTTTTAATCACTTTTCCGGCGCCAGTCAATAAATAAATTTCCTGAGACCCGTTGTAGGAAAGCGTCGCCGCCAATTCGAATTTACCGGGCGCCCAACCGGGAGTTATGTTGATGCCGTTGAGAGCGACCACCGACTCCTTTTTAGTGTTCAGGTTACGGATGTAAAGATCCGGCTTGCCGCCCTTGTAGGAGGTGTAGGCCAGATGCTCTCCATCGTCGGACCAGGCCGGAAACAGGGTGATGGAGTCGTTGTAAGTCACCCGGGAGGGTGCGTAGCCGTCGAAATCGCTGGTGTAGATCTCCTTCTTGCCGGAGCCGGTCGACACGAAAGCAATCTTGCTGTTGAAAATACCCTTGTTCCCCGTCAGATAGTAGATGACCTCGGTGCAGAACCGCAAGACCATCGTTCGCAGCTCGGAACCCTGGCCCGCGTAGCGCTTGCCGATCACCTGGCGACCCTTGAACGTGTCGAAGAGCCGCAGCTCCAACTGGACGCTGTCGCCGGTCTGCTCGAATATGCCGGTGATCAGTAGCTCTGCACCGATCACCGTCCAATTCTGGAAATTGATCTCCGTCGCAGCGGCACCGCTTTTCTGCGGGTCGAAGAGAAAAGCGCTGCGGTCCATTATTTTAAAGAACCCGGTGAAATCCAGGCTGCCGGCCATGAGCTCGACGGCCTTGCGCGCGGAATCCGCCGTGCGGGCTGAGTCGTTTACGTTTTTGAAGAGCGGAACCGCCAGCGGAATCTTCCTCAAAAACGGATTGCGGATGTCGATGTACTGGTAAGCGTCTTGGGCCCCCGCCGGGGCCGCCATCCAAACGAATGCCAGCAGGCACACCACGTAAAGAGAAAAACGAGCTCTCATTCCTGATCCTCATGCATTATAAACGTACTTTAATCTTTGTATAATAATGCAATCTAACCATAATGCAATCCCTCATCGCATGCCCTCGGGTGTGAACCGGATGCCGACCAGGACGTACGGCATCCTGACACTCGGCGGATGTGGTTTCACCGGGCTGGATTTGACGATCGCCCGGTAGGCAGACTCGTCCAGGTAGGTGTTGTTCGAACGCTCGGTGTAGCGCACGTCCGTGATCTCTCCGCTGGGGAGCACCTTGAACACCAGCCTCACTTCCAGCTGTTTGTTGCTGCCGGCAAGCTGCGGTGAAAAGGCCCAGTTTTTCTCTACCTGAAAAGCGATTTCCGCTCGATAGATGTCTGCAGGCTCGATCGGACCGGCCCCCCCGCCTCCACCTCCCCCGCCGGCGCCTGCAGCGGTTTCCGCTCCT
>JBGSTS010000070.1:0-5332 GCA_041736435.1 Desulfobacterales bacterium
CTCGCCGACAAGACCCGCAAGATGCCGCGCGGGGCCCTTGCCAAGCAGCTGGCGCTGGGGGTGCGGCGGGTGGTCATCGACCCCGGCCACGGGGGCAAGGACTTCGGTGCGCCCGGTTTCATTCCGGGGGTGCACGAGAAAGACATCGTGCTTCAGATCGCCAAACGCCTGGCCCGCAAGCTGCGCGAGGATGTCGGGCTGGAGGTCCTGATGACCCGCAACGACGACCGATACCTGACGCTGGAGGAGCGCACGGCCTTCGCCAACACCCACCGTGCGGATCTCTTCGTTTCCATCCACACCAACGCCTCGCGCGATCCGCGCGCCTACGGGACTGAAACCTATTTTCTGAACTTGGCCACCGACGACGAGTCGATCCGGGTCGCCGCCATGGAGAATGCCACCTCCACCAAGAACATCAGCGACCTGCACTCCATCCTGAACGATCTTTTGAAGAACGCCAAGATCAATGAGTCCAGCCGCCTGGCGGCCTTTGTGCAGTCCGGTCTGATCCGGCATCTGGCCGCCAACGGGTATCCCCGGGTCAAGGACAAGGGGGTGAAACAGGCGCCCTTCTACGTGCTGCTGGGGGCGCGCATGCCTTCGGTCCTGGTGGAGACCGCCTTCATCAGCAACCGCGAGGAGTGCCGGTTGTTGACGACGGCCGCGTTCCAGGAGCACCTGGTCGACTCGATTGCCCGCGGCATCCGCAGCTACATCCAGGACATCAGCCCGACGGCGCTGACCGCGCCGCTGCGCGGCTCTTCGGGATAGGGCGCGCCGCCGTCCGGCCGCTGCGGTCAGCGGCGGCGGAGTAAGCCCGCGTTCTGCTACAACACTTACCGTTTCGGGGAGGGGTCATGGCTTACGAGAACATCGTTTTCCAGGTAGAGCAGGGAATCGCCACCATCACCTTCAATCGGCCCAAAGCCATGAATGCCCTCAACCAGGCGCTCCTGGCCGAGTTTGCCCAGGCGCTGAAGGCGGTGGGCTCGGATGAGGAGATCCGCGTTCTGGTGCTGACCGGCGCGGGGGAAAAAGCCTTTGTGGCCGGCGCGGACATCACCGAGCTGGCCACCTTCACTGCGCTGCAGGCCAAGCACTTCTCAAAAACGGGCCACGACATCATCAGCGGGCTGCAGGGGCTATCGATCCCGGTCATCGCGGCCGTCAACGGCTTCGCCCTGGGCGGGGGCAGCGAAATCGCCCTGGCCTGCGATTTTATCTACGCCGCGGACAGTGGCCGTTTCGGGCTGCCGGAGATCACTCTGGGGATTATCCCGGGATTCGGCGGCACCCAGCGCTTGCCTCGGCTGATCGGCTCCAACCTGGCCAAGGAGCTCATTTTCACCGGGCGCATGATCACGGCCGCCGAAGCCCTTCAGATCGGGATGATCAACAAGGTGGTGCCGGCCGCTGCCTTGATGGAGGAGGTTCTTAAGACCGCCCGCGAGATGGCCGCCAAAGGCAAGGTGTCCCTGCGGTCTGCGAAGCAGGCCGTCAACAACGGGCTGAACGCGGATATGGCCACGGGCTGCCACATCGAAATCGAAGCCTTTGCGCTCTGCATGGCGAGCCCCGACGCCAGGGAAGGGACCCGGGCGTTCCTGGAAAAACGCAAGCCGCTGTTCACGGGCGGCCTGAAGGGATAGCCGATCGGTTCCCGGTGCACGGTTCAGGGTTCCAGGTAAAGAAAGGCGTTGCGCGAATCCATTTTTTTATAGGTGGTTCAGCCGTGCGCCCTGCACCGCCGGCCGAAAGCCGATTCATATGGACGACAACCTTAAACAACGACTCCAACTCGCCTGGGGGGTGCTGCTGGTACTGGCCGGTGTCGGCCTCTGTTTTCGCATCCCCCAGGTGATGCCGCAGATCCGGCAGATCGACTACTTCTCCGGGGTCATCCCCTTCATCTACTTCTGCCTCTATTTCGTGGCGCTCTTTCTCATCGCCGGCGGCGCACGCAAGCTTCTCCTGTATCACCGCAGGCGCACGCCGCCCCCGCGCTGAGAAACGCCGCCGGTCGCACGTCTTCACACATCCGCCGAACGTGAACCCGAAACCCCTCTCGCCGCAACGCTTCGGCTGTATCTTCTGAATCCTGAACCCTCTCCCCCTGGTCGGCACTCCCGCGGTCTCTACTGTCCCGCGGCTGCGAGGAACTTCTCGAGCTGGCGTTCGTAGTGGGTCCTGTCCCCCGTGGCGAGGGACAGGGCATGCCGAGCAGCCGCGACCGCATCGGCGTGCCGCCCGTTGACGTGGTAGCTTTCGGCCAGGGTGTCCAGGATGTAGGGGGACTGCTCGATGGCGGACGCCCGCTCGGCCAGTTCCAGGGCGCGGGCGGGGTCGCGCAGGCCCGGCTCCTCACAGGTGGCGAGCAGCCATGCCAGGTTGTTGAGCACGGAGGGGGTGTCCGATTTTAGGGCCAGCGCGGTCTCCCAGGCGTTCTGCGCCTCGGCGTAGAGTTTGCGGGCGTATTTAAAATCCCCCAGCAGGCCGTACAAGGCCGGATGAGTGGGGTGGCGCTCGAGCTGCTGGATGATGACCTTCTCGATCAGGTGGTTGTTAATGCGCGAGCCCACCGTGCCCAGATTGAGCTGGTAGCCGACCACGCCGATGATGGCCAGCCCGGCCAGGTAGGCGGCGATGCTGCGGCGCACCTTGGCGTCGTGGCGGCGCACCCAGTCCGGGTTGCGTTCGCAGCGCTGCAGATAATCGATGCGCTCGCCGATGCCGAAGTGATGCCAGTTGGGCCGGTCGCGGGGCTCCCCGCTGGTGAAGGCGATCTTCTGCAGCGTGGTGATGAGCGGCAGCGCGCTGTCGAAGAGGCGGTAGACGTAGGTGTCCGCCTGGCGCTCGAAGTTGCGCATAAAGTAGCCGAAAACGAAGCGGAAGTAGACGAGAAAGACACCGATCATCATGACGCTTAACATCGTGGGGACGGCAGCCGTATGGTTCAACCCGCCGAGGTGGACCAGCCTCCAGACCGATTCGACGAGCAGCATCAGGTAGACGATCAGGTCGAAGGCGACGTAGGCGACCAGCAGGTAGCCGGCGAAGAACACTAAATAGAAGACCAGGTGCCGGCGCTTGATGTGGCCGATTTCGTGGGCGACCACGGCGTCCACTTCCGGCGCGTCGAGCAGGTCGAGCAGGGCGGGCGTCACCAGGATATAGCGAAAGCGCCGGATCAGACCCATCACGGCGGCCGTTATCATTCGGCCGCCGAACAGCGGCCAGGCGAGGATGTCCCGGTAGCCCATGCCGGCGCGCCGGCACAGCGACTCGATCCGTTCCCGGTGCGCCCCGGCCTTGAGCGGGGTGCAGTGCCAGAGCTTCTGGATCATCAGCGGCCCGAACAGGGCGATGGCGAGCATGATCAGGCCGAAGTAGGCGAACTGGCCCTCGGTGGTCGCGAGAAAGGCCTTGGGCTGGGCGAACGGCAGGGCGTTGACGGCATCCGCCAGGCCGGAGGTCAGCACCCAGGGGATCAGCACCGGCAGCGAAAAGGTCAGGTGTGAGCCCACATACTGACGGCGGCCATATCCGGCGGTTGGATGCAGCCCGCGGTAGACACCGAAGCCGAACGCCCAGACCAAACACAGGTGCCCCGCAAAGAGCGCCAGAAAGAAAAGAGCCGGTAGCGTGGGCACGCGCTGGAACACCGGCACATCGATAAAGAAGGAGGGCAGGTTGAGCCCGTAGACGTCTAGTGCGAACACGGCCACGGCCATGACCGACCCGCGCAGCTGTGCCGATTGGAAGAGGGTCGCGGCCGTGGCCGAGCCGATCCGGCCTATCCGCAGCTCGATGCGTTTAAAGCTCCGGCGTGTGACGCCGGCAAAAACAAGGCTCAGCAGGCAGGCAAGCAGCAGACTTTCGGCGCCGCTGAAATTGGTCTGCCCCGCCGGGGTGTAGGTGAGGTAGATCAGCAGGACCAGGATGAAGTAGATAAAGTTGCCGAACATGGAAATCAGGGTCCAGGGTGGCGAGGGTTCAGAGAGAGAGGGCTCCCCTCGGTCAATCCGATGCGTATTCTTTTGTGGGAGTGGCTTCCAGCCACGATAGGTCCGCGCATAATTTTGATGCCTGCCGATTGACCAGAAATGCCCGGATTCAAGACACCTAAAGTTCCGGGGCAATCACTAAAACGCGCCGGGTCTTTTTGTTTTGGAAACTTCTCGCCAGCTTCGTAGATTTGGCTTTTTACGGAGCCGTCCTGAAATAGCGCTCTTTTTCACTGTATATGCACCCGCAGTATTGCTGGCGATACATCCCCAGGTGCTTTGACTCCTGCACCCCGTCCTTCCAGCCGATCCGGAAATCCCGGTAAAGGAAAGGGATGCCGATCGACGCGGCCACGGACTCGCCGACGCGGCGAATGGCGTCGTGTTTTTGAAACCGGCTGTAGAGCAGGGTGGTCGTGAACCCGTCAAACCCGCCGTTTTCGGCGACGCGCGCGGTGGCGACCAGCCGCTCCTGGTAGCAGATGCCGCAGCGGTCCTCTTCGCGGTAGACGATTTTGCGCAGGAACCCCTCCAGGTCGTAGCCGCTTTCGGTGATGATCGGCAGGCCGATCCGATCGGCATACGCCTGCAGGGTCTCCTGGCGCCGAAGGCACTCGGAGTAAGGGTGGATGTTGTGGCGGTAAAAAAAACCCGTCACCGCTATGTTGTCCACGCGCAGTTCGCGTACCGGGAAAATGGCGCAGGGGCCGCAGCAGGTGTGCAGTAGAATCTTCATGAGCGCTCTCCGAAGATGGCCGTGCCGATCCGCACGAGCGTCGCCCCTTCGGCGATGGCGGTTTCGAAATCGCCGGTCATGCCCATCGACAGCTCCTGCATTTCGACCCCGGCCGGCGCCGCGTCGCGGATCCGGTCGCGCAGATGCCGCAAGGCCGCGAAAACGGGACGTACGCGGTCCGGTTCGTTGAAGAAGGGCGGCATGGTCATCAACCCTTTCACCGCGACATGTTCGAGCCGGGAGAGCTCGCGCACCAGGGACAGGGCCTCCTGGGGGGCGACGCCGGATTTGGCAGCCTCGCCGGCCACGTTGACCTGGACCAGGACCTTCTGGCACTTGGCGATGCGGCCGGCACAGCGATCGAGCTCGAGGCCGAGCTTCAGGCTGTCCACGGTGTGGATCAGATCGAAGATGCGCACGGCGTATTTGGCCTTGTTGGTCTGCAGTCGGCCAATGAAGTGCCAGCGCAGCGGCAGCGGCTGCAGCGCGGCGTATTTTTCGCGCGCCTCCTGGATGTAGTTTTCGCCGATGTCCGCCGCCCCGGCCGCCGCTGCCCGCCGGACGGCTTCCTGTGGAAAGGTCTTGGCTA
>JBGSTS010000081.1:0-1791 GCA_041736435.1 Desulfobacterales bacterium
CCAGGGCAAGGCCGCCGGCCGTCCATGCGACCACGTCCCGGGCGAGGGCGAGCTCCGCCCGCTGGCGGCTTGCCAGGGCCAGCACCCCGAACACCTCCCCCCCGGTTTTCAGCGGGGCGAGCAGGCAGCTGCTGCAGCCCAGCTCTGCCGCCCACTGGTCGCCCAGCAGGGGCTGGATGGAGGCTTCTTCGCCCAAAATCATCAGCGACTCCTGCTGCAGGGCCCTCTCAACCAGGCTGCCCTGCACCGCATACGGGGTGTGCTTGAGCAACCGGCAGGCGCCGGGGCCGATCATTTCCCTCACCTGGACGACGGCCTGCTGGGATTCATGCCGGGTGCAGACGAAGGCCAATTCGAAGGCCACGGCGTTGCGCAGCTCCTGCAGCGCCGCATGGAGCAGTTCGCTGTTCCGAAAACTGGAGTTGAGGAGTTTCACCAGGCGGTCCATGGTGCCCCGTTGGATCGCGGCGTGCTCGTTCAGTCGAAGCAGCCGTAGGTTCTCGTAAGTGAACGCGGCGTTGCTCAGCAGGGGGGTGAGAAGGTCGACATCGCCCGCACTATAGACACGCCGGGAATTCCGGCTGGACACGGTCAGAACGCCGATCACCTCGCGGCTGGTCTTGATGGGCATGCAGACGAAGGAGTTGGTGCCGTAGTGGTCGTGGTTGGTGCGCCCGAAGCGCCGGTCTGTTTCGATATTCTCCACCAACAGGGGCGACTTGTTCAAGACGGCATACTTGGCGATGCTCGTTTCGAAATCAATTAGATCCCCGGGGCCGGCGAACCGTCCCAGCCCGATCGTGGCCTTGACCACGAACCGCCGCGGTTCCGTGCGCTCGAGCATGAGCACAGAGCCCACATCCGAAGCGGTGAGCAGCAGGGCCCGCTCCAGGCTGATGTGCAGAATTTCATCCGGATCGAAGGTGACGGCGCAGAGCTCCGATAGGTCTTTGAGCACGGAGAGGTCTGCGGATTTCTTGTCCCGTTCCTCCAACGCGCGAGTGAACTGCGCCTTCACGCTTTGAAAGGATTCGGCGATGGCATGCAGCTCGTCCACGGCCGCCGGGGGCGGGCTCGCCGCTGCACCGGCCTCGCCGCTCACGGCATCGGAGATGGCCGTGATGCGGTCGAAGAGGCTCTTGAGGACGTGCAGCCCGATGAAGGCAACGATCAGCAGCCCCAGAAAGAAATAGGGCATCGCGGCATCGGCCAGCAGATCGTAGCGGATGCCGAAGATGATGAGACCGGCGGCCGGAACCAGGAAAAACAGCCCGAAGGCCAGGTTAAGCTTGCGCTGCAGCCGGGTCTGAGGCCGGTTTTTAAAGCGCGGGCGGGATGGGGCGTCCATATACGCCGTATTCTATTCCAAAATCGGCGATTCAGCAAGAAACGCCGGGTGATTCGACGCTTGACTTTGCCCGCACCAAAGCCTACTGCAGACGTCATCCCCGCCCACGTGGGTTCGAATTCACCGGCGATAGGCGAGACAGCCGGGTACGGTCACGATAGGGAGGCAGCAATGCGCGCCGTGGTCCAACGCGTCAGCGAAAGTTCAGTGGCGGTGGCCGGTGAAGTGGTCGCCCGCATCGGCCGGGGGCTTTTGGTGTTGCTGGGGGTGAGCGTTTCCGACACGACCCGGGAGGCAACTGCGCTGGCGGAAAAGGTCGTCCACGTGCGCATCTTCGAAGACGCCGGCGGAAAACTCAACCGGTCGCTGGTCACGACCGGGGGCGAGCTGCTCGTCGTGTCGCAGTTCACGCTGCTGGGGGACTGCCGCGGCGGGCGGCGGCC
>JBGSTS010000075.1:0-2009 GCA_041736435.1 Desulfobacterales bacterium
CTCGTGGCAGGCCCCGGCCGGCTCCGTCCAGCGGATGCGCAGCATTCCGTCCGCGGTGGGCACCACCGAATGGGCCCGGGCCCGCTCGAAGCGCACGCCGTGCTGCTGCTCGGCCGCGTCCCGAAACCGCTGGAAGGCTTTGCCGCAGGTGCGCATGTCCATAAAGAAGATGGCTGCCTCGAGATCGCCGCCGGCGCGCTCCTTGGCCAGCAGGGCTTCCTTGATGGAGGCCATGCAGCAGATGTTCGAGCAGAAATCGGCATCGAGCTGCGCATCCCGCGAGCCGACACACTGCAGCCATGCGATCCGGCGGGCCGGCCGACCGTCGCTCGGGCGCAGGAGGCGCCCGCCCGTGGGTCCGGTACCGCTCAGCAGCCGCTCGAATTCGACCTGGGTCAGAACGTTCGCCTGCGAGCGGTAGCCGAAGGTGTTCTTGCCGGTAGACGGGTCGTAAAAGGCCGTGCCGCCGCAGAGCACCACCGCCCCGGCTTCGATCTGCCGGGCCTCGGCCGCCTCCAGCCGCTGGTAGACCTGGATCACCTTGGGCAGCAGGCCGTCCACCTCGAAGGGCTTGATGAGATAGTCCATGGCGCCGATTTTCATCGCGTCCACGGCCGTCTCCACCGTGGCATACGCCGTCATCATGACCACGGCCAGCTCCGGCGCCAGACCCTTGGCACGCTCCAACACCTCGACCCCATCCATGCCCGGCATTTTGATGTCCAGCAGCATGAGGTGGAACGCACCAGCCTCCAATGCCGCCAGCGCCTCGGTGCCGGAGGCGGCCATGGCCACCGTGAATCCCTCTTCCTCGAGCCATTCTTTCAACGAGTCGCGCACCACCAGCTCATCGTCCACCACCAGGATGCGGAACTTTTTCCGTTCGGCCTCGGGCATCCGAATGGCCCCTGTGGGGCACACCGCGGCGCAGGCGCCGCAGCGCGTGCAGGCGGTTGCATCGATGGCATAGGCGTTGGGAAAGGTGTGCGGCACCGGCAGAAAGATGGCCTTGCGCGTCGAGAGCCCGGCATTGAAGTCGTCGCGAACCTCCACCGGGCAGACCGGCACGCAGCGGCCGCACCCGACGCAGCGGCCCGGGTCCACCCAGGAGGGCTGCTGCCGGAGCGTCACGCGGAACTTGCCGGGCTCCCCCTCGATGGCTGTAACCTCCGAGGACAAGAGGATCTCGATGTTCTCGTGGAAGAGCCCGCGGCGCAGGCAGTGCTGGGAGGCGGCATCGCGCTGGACGAGCGGCAGCATGCGGCACATGCCGCAGTGATCCGAGGGGAACTGGTAATCCAGCTGGCTCAAGATGCCGCCGATGTGCGGCTCGCGCTCCACCAGGGTCACCCCGTAGCCGACCTCGGCCAGATCCAGCGCCGCGCGGATACCGGCGATCCCGGCGCCGAGCACCATGGCGGTTCCCACTTTGCGTTTCATTCTTCACCCCTCGGCTCGATCATGTTCGGCACGCACCCATCTGTGTCTCCCCCCTCCCGTGGCGTCCCCCGCAGGCGGAGAGGGTCTGAGGCAGGAATCAGCCGGCGGCGAGCCGCCGGCTGATTCCTACCACTTCGGGAAACTCCGCTTCCTTAAAAATCGACAGCGGCGGCGCTTCATCCGGGCTGCGGCCGGCCTGGTACTCGAACGCCTGCTGGGTGGAATGCGCCACCGTCCGAAACACCTCCATCACGGGGATGTCGTTGGGACAGGCGTTGGAGCATTGCCCGCAGCCGACACAGGCCGTGCTCATATGCGCCAGTCGGGTCAGGTGGTAAAAGAGCGTGTCGGTCGGCATCTTGAGCACGCCCTGGCGCCCGGCCCACTCCAGGTATTGCGCCGGTTCGTGGTTGAACACATCGGTCACGAAAACGCACTCTTTGCAGTAGCACACCGGACAGGCCACCCGGCAGTTGTAGCAGTTGATGCAGTTGGCGAAATACGCGGTCGCCGCGTCGATGCCGCCGATGGCGCTCAGCGTGCGGGCGAACATGTCGTCGCGGCTGCGG
>JBGSTS010000209.1:0-8161 GCA_041736435.1 Desulfobacterales bacterium
ACGGCGTCGGATCGCCGGACGGCGGGGCCATCGCAAGGTGGTTTTACGCCCTGCCCCTGGCCTGGCGAATCGGCGCCGAGGTCCGGCAGGGCTGGCAGGTGGAGGCCGACGACACCCGTGTGGCAAGCCCCGGCAATATCGTCACCCTCGGGGGCGCCCAGAGAGCCGTCAGCAACGGGTTCTCCCTAGACGAGGCGGCGGCGTCCCCCCGACCCGTTTTCAAGTGGAGTTGCCTGAACTCCAGGCTTTTGAATGCGCTCAAAATTTTGGCGGGCTTTGTGCCCGCCTTTGCCACCTTTGCCCTGACGAAAGAGTGGTGGGCCCTGGCCTATCTGGGCGCCTTCATCTGGTTCGGGATCACCGGGCTGCGCAACATTCTGCAGTCGGTCCTGGGCGGGGGAGGCCTTCAGCGCTCTCCCTTGATGAACTGGAACGATTACATCAGCTGGTCCCGTATCTGCGACTCGCTGATGTTTACCGGCTTTTCCGTTCCGCTTCTGGACTATCTCGTCAAAACGGTCGTCCTGGACCGCGGCTTCGGTATCAACACCGGCAGCAACCCTTGGCTGCTCTACACCTGCATGGCGCTCGCCAACGGGGTGTACCTGTCCGCCCACAACCTCTTCCGCGGGCTTCCGAAAGGCGCCGTCTACGGGAATTTTTTCCGCAGCATCCTCTCGATCCCCGTTGCCATCGCCATTAATGCGCTGGCCGGCAGCCTGCTTGCCTCGAACGGCAGGGTGGACGTCGCCGCGGAGCTGCAGAAGTGGGCCGCTATCATCTCCAAGACGGGCTCGGACATCGTCGCGGGCTTCATCGAAGGGATGGCCGACCGGCACCGGAACATCCAGGCCCGCCTGCGCGATTACAAGGGAAAATTCGGGCAGCTGCTCGATGTGTATGCCCAGCTGGAACTCCTCTACCCGGATGTCCAGACCTTTGCGGTGCTGCAGCATGCCGGGAGAACCCAGCGCAAAGTCGGCCTCGAGGCCCGCGATCTGGAAAAAATCATCATGATCCATTCGCTGGATCTGCTCTATTTTTGGATGTACCAGCCCCGGGCCCGTACGGCCCTCCAGCGTTTCATTCACACTCTGTCGGAAGACGAACGGCACATCCTGGCGAGCTCCCAGTTCACCCTGCAGCGCCACCGTGAGATCAGCCAGCTCTTCATCGACGGCATTCTCGGCGACAAGTTCCCGCGGCCGCTCTCCTTCTACCTGTCTCGACACGCTGAATACCTCGAAGCCATCAAGAACCTCGTGTTTGCGGAAAACCCCACTGAACCCGCCACAGGAACCTCGATCAGCGAGCCGCACCCGGTTGCAGCCGCCGCACTGGACCATGAGTGCCGTCGGCCGCCGGACCAGAGGCCTCAGCCATAAAGAACGGCAGTTGACAATTTGCACTCATGTTCGTTAAGCTTGTTTACTGACGACCTGGTCTTGCTGCGCGGACTCCTCCTCAAAGAAAAGAGCTGCTGACCAGCCGCTGTTGCGGCTTCGATCACGTGACCCACCGAGGGAGGCTTCCCATGCCATGGTTCCGCCGGTTCAAACACGCCGCCCCGGCCTCACTCGCTTTTATTCTTTTGGCGGGGGCAGCGACCTCTCTTCAGGCCCAAGGCAGCTCTCCTGGCTCCACCGCGCTGAACTTCCTCTTCGGTGCAGGCGTTCACCTATCAAAAAGCGCCGACGCCACGCCTGCACCGTTGGAAACCCATTCCGTACTCACCACAGGCGATCGTATAAAATTTTTTCTGGAACCGGCGTCGGAGGCCTATTTTTACCTTTTCCACCTGGACCCTCATGGCGGCCTTTCGCTTTTATTCCCGCCGGATCTAAACCATTCTCAAACCCCGGCGGGCCAACCGCTTTATGTTCCGAAGGGGTCCCTGTGGTTTGAGCTCGATGCCGCCGGCGGCATCGAGAAATTCTTCTTCCTGGCCTCACAGGATCGACTCGCCAAGTTGGAAGAACTCGCCGCCCGTCATGCTGCGCTCAAGGGAAGCGCTGAGGCCCCGGCATCCGCAAAAGCCCTTCTGGAAGAGATTTCGCGATTGAACAAACGCCACCGCTCACTGGCGGCGCCCGCCGAAAAGCCGGTCCGCATCGCCGGCAAGTTCCGCGCCCCCTTAAAGTCGGACCCAACCGCCCTACCGGACATAACCCCGTTTGCAAGGGAGATCATCGCACAGAGCTTTTATGGAAAAACCTTCACCATTGATCACCGCTGAGAAAGGATCGGTCGAATGCGACTTGGTTCTCACCATTATACCGTAGCGGCATTCATAGTCCTATCCATGGTTTTTGCCGGCTGCGCTTCAAACCCAAGGCAATCGCCCGAAGAAGCCTCCAACCAAGAGTTCTTGCGCCAGCATAAACGCCAAGCAGGACTCCCCTCCTCAGTTCGCCAGATTACACGGTTGAAAGTCCCCGCGAACGAAAAACAAACGGAAACAGGTGTCCAACTGTACAACGGGGAATTCGTTACAATCATGGTCAGCGGTCAAATAAACCGCTTTTGGTCCGGTTCGACATCGCCTCTCGAGTCCCCTGCTGAACGGCCTTTGGCTTGGTGGATCAACGGGAAGAATTTCGGAACAACATTCAAAAATGCTTACGGTCGCACCCTTTTATCCCCTGCGTCGGGGAATCTCCAGCTTGGGATCGTAGATGAATATCACAAGGACAACAAAGGGTTTTACGATGTCATCTTGGTGACATGGGCAACAACCGATTTCACCTTGATCGCCGGTTTTCTCGAAAATCTAAATCAGGAGATTTCAGGTCATCCGGGTGTCGCGGACGCTTTCCAGCAAGCAAGCGTTTACCGAGGCATGGAGGTTTCCAGGAACCAAACCTCTATGGAAATCAAAAGCGCAAAAGCACAGATGGGAACTCTCCTCAAGGAAATTTCTCAGCAAAGCGACCAACCCTCCGCCGATCTGCAACAGCGGGAAGAGGAGCTTGAAAGCCGGTTGGTTGAGCTGACCGGCAAACTGCAGCAGATTGACGAGATGAATCGAGAGTTACTGCAGGAAAAGGAAAAGGCGGCCCAGTTGAGTCAGGAGCTCGAAGACAGGGAACGCAGAGAGCGAGAGTTGATCAGCCGGATCAGCGCTGGTGCTAAAGTGCCGCCCCTGCTGTTGATCACCTCCCCGGAGGATGGACGGCATAACGAGGCCGACTCGGCACGACTGGCCGGTGCCGTTGAAGATGATCAGGGCCTTATGCGGCTCGAGGTGCTGGTGAACGGTCGGCCGGTTGAAAACGGAAACGCCCGCGGCGTCCGCCCGGTGGAAGGGACCGCACCGAAGCGGCTTAGCTTCGAGCGGCGGATACCCTTGGCCCAGGGGGCCAACCGCATACAGGTCAGAGCTACCGATACCGACGGACTGACCAGCGAGAGAGTCCTTACCGTTCATTATTCGGCCAACCGGCGCAGGGTATGGGCGGTCGTGGTCGGCATCAACGACTATCCGCAGCTTCCCAAACTTAAGTATGCCGTCAACGATGCCCAGGGATTCCGCCGGTTTCTGGTCGAGGAAAACAGGGTGCCCGCCGAGAACATCACCCTGCTGCTGAACGACCAAGCCAGCCTCAAAAACCTACGCAGCGCGCTGGGGACCAGGCTTAAAAACGCCGCCGGACTGGACGACATGGTGATCATCTACTTTGCCGGACACGGCGCCACCGAGCGTGATGCATCGAGCGCCGACGGCGACGGTCTGGAGAAGTACCTGCTGCCATGGGAAACCGATCCTGCCGATCTCTATTCCACCGCCATGCCGATGCGCGAGATCGCCCACATTTTCGGCCGTATCCGGTCGGACCGCCTTATTTTCATCGCCGATTCCTGCTACAGCGGGGCGAGCGGCGGCAGAACCATCAGCGTGACCGGTACCCGGGCAAACATCACGGACGGATTTCTGGAAAGGCTCTCCGGTGGCCGCGGCAAGGTGATTATCACCGCCAGCGCCGCCAACGAGGTCAGTGTCGAGAAGGACGAGCTCCAGCACGGGGTGTTCACTTATTACCTGCTGGAGGGCCTCCGGGGGCCGGCGGATTTGGACCGCGACGGGGCGGTGACGGTCGATGAAGCCTACCGGTATGTCTCGGAGAAAGTGCCCCGCGCCACCGGCCAGGAGCAGCACCCGGTGAAAAAGGGCGAGGTGGAGGGGCATATCGTTCTTAGCATCACCCGCTGAACTGCCCGAACCCGTTCCTCCGCCCCATCTTAAACTCGTCGTGATGCCAAACGATCATCCGGGATGTTGACAACGGCTGTTCTTATTCTTTAGAATCGATCCGAAATAGTCGGTTCATCCCGTTTCCTCCCATCTCACCGGAAGAGTGCCAAAGAGGCGACATGCACAACTTTAAGCGGTCATTGGCTTGCAACATCGCAGTTGCACTTGCCGTCCTGATCACGGCCCTTACGGCCTGTTTTGCTCAGGCCCAATCCAGCCAGGGCGATATCGGGTTTCTTTACGCCTTCGGAGCCCACGTGGGGCCGCAGGAGGGCAAGGGAAAGGTCATTCCCGTTCAAACCGAGGCGTCGCTGCGCGTCGGCGACCGGTTGAAACTCTATTTCGAGCCCAAGGGCGACCTGCATTTCTATCTGCTGCACCTGAGCTCGCAGGGGGAGCTCAGCCTCCTTGCGCCGACGGCAGCACAGCCCGCCCGAATCACGGCCGGCACCCAGCTCTTCATTCCGGCGGGCGCCCAATGGTTCGAGCTGGACGGCCACGCCGGGCAGGAGAAGTTTTTCATGCTGGCCTCCGGGGAACGCCTCGAACGCCTGGAGGAGCTGTTCGTCCGCCACCGGACCCTAAAGGACCCGCTGGAGCTTCAATCGTCGGCCGATGCCATCCTGAACGAGATCAAGCGGCTGCGGCAGCAGCACCAGCCGCTCACCGCCCCGGCCGAGAAGCCCGTGCGCATCGGGGGCAGTCTGCGCGGGCCGCAGACCGGGGGCAAGGCGGTGCTGCCGGACATCACCCCGTTGGCCACCGAGATCACCGCTGCCGGCTTCTACAGCAGGACCTTCACCATTGACCACCGCTGAAAAACCGAAATGGCGGCCGCTGCTCCTGGCGGCCGTCTGCGTGTGGGCGGCGGTTCACCTGATTCACCTCGTGTACCCCGAGGGCCTCGACACCTGGAACGAACGGCTGGTCGATCGGTTTTTCCTGTTGAAAAGCAAAAACCCCGCCTGGCAAACCGCGTATGACGATTCCATCGTCCACATCGATCTGAACAATACCAGCCTGCGCGCCCTCAAGGATTTTCACCCTTCGCGCGCCCATTACGCCCGGGTGATCGCAAACCTTGCAAAAATCAAGGTGGCCCTGCAGATGTGCGATATCATCTTCGCCGGCGAGACCAGCGCGTCCAACGACCGGATGCTCATGGAGGCGACCCGTGCCGCGCGCGAAGTGGTGTTCGGAATGGCCTTCCGGCTGGTCGCCGACCCTCAGCCCCGGGAAGAGTCCGCCCAGGACCCCCACGCCCTGGCATACCTGCGGCAATCGCTGTGGAAGCTGCCGGCATCCCGAGCTGTTGACGGTTTTTACACGGGGGCCGACCCGCTCATCACCCTTGTGCCTTTGGCGGAGCTCTCGCTGGGGTTGGGGTTTCTCACCCTGACCCCGGATCCGGACGGAGTCATCCGGCGGCTGCCGCTGATCGCCCGCTTCGAAGACGGATTCTACCCGAGTTTTGTCCTCAAATCGGTGTGCGATTATTTCAGAGTGCCCCCCGACCGCGTCGAGATCGGCCCGGGATCGATCACGTTGAAGGGGGCCCTCCGGCCGGGATCCACCGAAGGAGCCGACATCCGCATCCCGATCGACGCCCGCGGGAGTATGCGAATTCACTTCGTGGGCCCCTGGGGCCGCATGAAGCACTATCATTTTTCAGATGTTTACGCCGCGGCCGACGATCCCGAGCGGCTCGAGCAGTGGCAGGACGAGTTGGGCGGCAAAATCGCCCTCCTGTCCGACATTTCGACGGGGTCGGCCGACATGGGCCAGGTGCCGATCGACGAGGTCTACCCGTTGAGCGGTGTGCATGCCAATGCGGTGCATACGATTTTAAGCGAAACCTTTCTGCGGGAGGTCCCAGCACCTGCGTCGCGGGCCGTGGAGGCTGCGGTCATCATCGTGCTCTTGTTGCTCGCGTTGCACCGCTCAGCGGTCGTGTTCGCTGCAGGCACGGCCGGCCTGGCCGTGGCCATGGTAGGGGCGGCCGGCATTTTGTTTGCCGCCGGCAATTGGATCGTGCCGGTAGCCCAACCGCTTCTGATGCTTTTGCTGGGATGGGCCGGCGTCTCCGTCCGGCAGGCGGTTGAAAACGCACGCAAACGCGCCGAGATCCAGAAGGCGCGGCAGATCGCTGAACACGAGCTCGACATCGGGCGCAAGATCCAATCGGGGTTTTTACCGGCCGATCTGCCGGCGCCCGAAGGCTGGCAGATCGCCGCCCACTTTCAGCCGGCGCTGCAGGTGTCGGGGGATTTCTACGACGTGTTCGAGATGGCCGGCGGCCGCTATACCGGCATCGTTATGGCCGATGTCTGCGACCACGGTGTGGGCTCGGCACTCTTCATGGCCCTCACCCGCAGCCTCCTGCGGGCGTATGCCCTGCAGGATAGCGCCAAGGTGGGGGTAAACCCGGCGGACTTTTACGCTTGGTCGGAAAACGTAGCCGTGGATGCCGTCCGACAGACAAACGAATACATTGCCGGGACCCACGGCGAGGCCGGCATGTTTGCAACCCTTTTCTTCGGCATCCTGGACCCGCACACGGGCCGGCTCCGGTATGTGAACGGAGGCCACGAGCCCCCCCTGATCCTGCGCGGCGGCCGGGTCATCAACCATCTCAAGGCGACCGGGCTCGCGGTCGGCGCCCTGGCGGGAGCAGCGTTCCGCGCAGCGGAAGCCGCTCTTGAACCGGGAGATTGCTTAGTCCTTTACACCGACGGGGTCACCGACGCCGCCGATGCCGACGGAGCCCCTTTTTCCAAGGGGCGGCTGACGGCTTTATCCGCCGAGTCCCCGCTCGCCGCCCAAGAGGTGGTCAGGCGGGTGGTAACGGCATTGGACCGCCATGTCGGCAGCAGTGCACCGTCGGATGATGTAACCCTTCTGGTGGTGTTTCGCGAGCCGCCGACCTCCGCTGAGCCAGAATCCCCATCTGGGTTGCGATATCCCTGAGTTTTCCGCTATAGTAGCGCTGATCAGAATCGAACATCGGATTGGAGCGGCCGGCGTCTTATTGCCAGAGATAGGTGGCCGTCTCCAATTTCATTTTTCGAAGGAGCCGATTCATGCATAGCGCTTATAACGACAAGCCGCCCGCCCGCCGGTGGCAGAGGGCTTTGCTGGCCCTGAGTTTCCTGGCATTGGCCTCCGGCTGCTCGATGGGCGTCCTGGGCAAGGGCGGCGATTCCGCCCCCTCGGCCCGCCATGCCCATATCGAGGAGAACTCCCCCGAGGTCCTTCCCCCTACTGAAATCCCGCCCGTTGTAGGCCAGATCGCCTCGGTGCGGGTCTTCGCGCAGCGGGACAAGACCCCGACGGAGATCGACCTCACCGCCGGCAAACTCTATTCCGTCATGGCCAAGGGCCGGGTTTTCCTGAGCCCCTCGGACGAGGGCCGCAGCCCCAGCGACCGGACCTTCGTCAAATACATCGGACACGAGTATCAGGGGCCGGTGTTTTTCAATGCGCTGGGGGACACGTTTGTGGCCGTATCCTCGGGCCGACTGACCCTGGGGATCAACGACGCAAAGCATGCCGACAACACCGGCTACTACGATGCCATTGTCGTGGTGTGGAACACCGAGGACTACAACCAGATCGCCGACGTCCTGCAGCAGTTGAACGAGCGCAGCCCGGGCCACCCCGGGATCACTCAAGCCTTCATGCGGGCCGACAACGTGCGGGACCTCGAGGTTGCGAGGGCCACCACGGCCCAGGAGATCGGCCAGACCCGAAACCGCTTGCTGGCGCTGAAAAAGGCCCCGGGGCCAAAGGATAGCTTAAGTCCTGCCGAGCGTGAACTGCAGCGCCGGGAGCTGGAACAGCGGCTCGCCGAGCTCACCGCGCGGCAGGCGCAGCTGGACCGGGTCGGCGCGCAGCTTGAGCAGGAGCGGG
>JBGSTS010000246.1:0-4367 GCA_041736435.1 Desulfobacterales bacterium
GCCGATTTCGCGCCGGGCCCTGCGGGGGAGCGTCTCCATGATGGCGAGCCCCATGCCGTGGGAGCGGCCCGAACGCCCGGTGGAGTCGCTGCCGATGCGTGCCTTCAGCGATTTGCCTGCATAGTAGGACTTCAGGCTGTCGATATCGAAAAGAATCGCGGTCAGCTTTTCGGCCTGCCGGGTTTTGCGAGGCTCTTCCGAAGCCCCCAGGCGGCCGATGATCTCGCGGATCATCTGTTTCAAATGAATGACGCTGCCCTCGTTGATGGCCTGCATCAAACGGCTGATTTCGGGAATGTCGGCCGTTTTGCCGGCCGCATAGTCCTTCAGATTGAAAATTTCCAGCCGCGTGATGGTCCCCTGGCAATCGTAGAGCAGTTCCAGCACGTCCTCCACCGCCAGGTGGGTCAGGTTCAAGGTGATGCGGTAGCCGGAGTGCAGCTGCATCAGGCGCCCGAGGATTTCCGGGGCGGACAATCTCAGGAGGTCCGGCACATCAGGCGCATCGGAGGGATTGTCGGGATAGATGACTTCAGGATTTTGGGCCTGTTCCAGGTACCCATCTAAAAGCGCCTCCAGATCCAGGCCGTTCACGCAATCGACCCATTCGGAGATTTCCCGCCGCCGGTCGGGGCCGGCGGCGCCGAACTCGCTGCGCAGCGTGGCGACCCGCATCTGCAGCAGGCGCATCAGCTGGTCGTAAATAAACTTCGACAAGTGCAGCTTGGATTTCTGCCCGATGCCGACAAAGGATAGGAACTCCTTGCGGTCGATCGGTGCCAGGTCGATGCCGAGGCGTTCGTTCAAGTCGAGCCGGTGCACCGCGTTGAATTTGTTCAGCAGGCCATCCACATACGCCTGCTGGTAGCGCGACGCCTGCCTGCCGGCCTCCATGAGGGCCATCACCGGCGGCTCGGTCAGAAAGCACAGAAACGATTGGGCGTCCGCAAACCCCCGGGGGACCCAGATCAGCTGGACATAGGTGTCCCGGAAGCGGGCCGAAAACTCGATGCCGATGCGGACATCGATACCGAGGATCCTGGCCGCCTCGAACAGTTCGGCGGCAAACCGCGGTTCGATGAAATTGTAGTGGATGATGCGCAGGCGGCGGATGCCCTTGATCCAGGCATCCATGAGAAGGTGAGTGGAGGATTTGCGGCCCTTGGTGTTGGCGTCGTGGACGTGATCGTCGAAGGCGATCTGGTTCCACTCTTCCGGCATCTCGAGCAGGTGGTGGCGCTTGAGCTGGCGGCGGACGATGCGCGGCTTGCCCGAGGCGGTCATCCGGAAATCGTGGGCCAGCTCCAGTTGGCGCCGATGGTCGCCGAACGCCCGCACCAGGTTTTTCATGATCTGCAGCAGCACCCGGGCGGTGTTTTTGGGCATGGGCCCCTCGGCGGTGTCGATCACCTCCAGGCGCAGCGAGCGCAGGGCGTTGAGCCGATCGTCCACCCCGCCGATTTCAAGCGAGTTCAGCAGCTGGGCCACGGCGTAGGCGGTGCGCAGGCCCTTGGTCTCTGCCATCTCCTTGATCCCGTTCGGGTGCAGGTGCGGGTAGTACTGTTTGCGGGCGAACCTGGCCTCGCGCAGCACCTCGTTGACGATTTGGATCAGGTCGTAGTCTTTTCGATCGAAAAGCAGCCACGATCGACGCGCGATTTTCTCCATCTCCGGTGTCCACACCCGATTGAGCTCTGTGGTTTCGAACTGCAGTCGCAATGAGGGTCTACCCGCCTGCTTGCGCCCCCGCACCGTTTTTGAGAAATATAGCATGTTTTCCATTAAAATACCTAAAAGAGAGGAGACCTGAAATGGGTTGCAAATGGCGGTTTTGCCGCTTATGATTCCATAGGCCATGCCCGGCCGCCGTCCACCGTCTGCGCCTCACTCAAGAGGGGTTGCATGCGACTGAGCAATAAAGAATTCGACACGATCGTCAAGCAAGCCATTCGGCGTATTCCGATTGAAATCCGCCGGCATTTAGAAAACATTCTCATCACCGTTCAAAACCGACCGCTGCCGGAGATGTTGGAGGAGATGGGCTACCCGCCGGATGAACCGCTGCTGGGGGTCTATTGGGGAGTGCCGCTGAACGAGCGCAACGCCATGGAGCCGCCGCTTTACCCCGACACGATTTACATTTTCAAAGCGCCGCTCGAGGAGATGTGTGAAACGATCGAGGAGCTCGAGGAGGAGATCGAGATCACCGTGGCGCATGAAGTAGCCCATTTCCTGGGAATGAGCGAGGAGGAGTTGACCGCATTGGGGTATGGATAGGAGGGGCGGTCATGTTGTTCACCCCTTATGCGATCGGGTCGATCCCGCTGAAAAACAGGCTGGTGGCCCTGCCTGTTTTCACGGGGTATGCGGTGTTGAAAATAGAACATGGGTTGGAGTAAACCGGCGTTGCCGGAGGAGAAAACACATGTGCCAGCAATGCGCAGCATGGACACGCAGGGGGTTTCTGAAGGGGATTCTGGCAGGGGGGGCTACATGGGGGCTGGGGCTCAGCGGCAACCGGTCTGCCCTGGCGGCGGCTGTGCGGCTCAGGTTCAGCACCTGGCACCCGCCCATGAGCCGCGAGACCCGCACCGTTTGGACCCCCATGCTGGATGAGCTCAAGCGGCGCAGCGCCGGGAATATGGACTATGTCATGTACGCCGGGGCGGCGCTCGGCAAGGCGCCCGAGCACTTCGACATCGTGGCCAACGGCCTCTCCGATCTCGGTTACTTCACGGCGACCTTCACTCCGGGCCGCTTCCCGCTGACCGATGTGCTTTCGCTGGCGGTGTGGGTCGACGGCAAAGACCTGGCGGCAGACATCGGCAATGCGGTTTATCAGCGGGTCCTGCGGGATGAGTTCAAGGGGGTCAAGGTCCTCGAACTCAACGGTTGCATCCAATCCTTCATCTGGACCAAAAAACCGGTCTCCCGGATGGAGGACCTCAAGGGGATGAAGCTCAGGACCCCGGGTGGCCATCAGACCCATTACGTCAAGGCCCTGGGGGCAGAGCCCCTTTTCATGCCGCCCGGGGATGTGTACATGGCGATCGAGACCGGAACCATTGACGGGATCGTGACCTGCCCGCCGATTCTGCTGGCCTACCGGCTGCACGAGGTGGCCCGTTTCGGCGTGGTGACCACCCTGGGCTGCGTCTCCGAGGGCACGGTGATGAACTTGAACGCCTGGAACCGTCTGTCGGGCGACCAGCAGCAGTTGATCGAACAGGTGTGCTCCAACCCGTTCAGGGTTTCGGGTGGGCTGACTCGCTCCGAATACCCCAAGCTCTTAGATGAAGTCCAGGCGGGGGGGGTGCGGCTGGTGGAGTTGCCCGGGCCCGAAGCCCAGCGCTGGTATGGCCGTTTCCAGGAGGTGACCCGCCGCTGGGTGGCGGACCTTGAGGCCAAGGGACTGCCGGCACGCCGGGCCGTCGCCGTGATGAACGAGGAGTGTGAAAAACGAAACATCGATCTCGTGGCCTGCCCACCTGAAATGAAAAAAGCATAATCCGGCCCGAAAGGCGGCAGACCCTCGTGGAGTGTTTTCGAAAGCTGATCCGGAAGGCGAGCACCCGGGCTTGTTACGCCGGGATGCTGCTGCTGGCCCCGTTGATGGCGCTCACCGTGGCCGATGTGGTCGGCCGCTCTTTTTTCAACAAGCCGATCCCGGGGACCTTCGAGCTTTCGGAATACATGTTGGCGGTGATCGTGCTGCTGGGTGCAGCCTACACCCAGCAGGTCAAAGGCCATGTGGCCGTTGATTTTTTCACCGCCCGCTGCTCGCATTGGACACGGGCGGCGCTGGATGTGCTCACCGGCGCGGCGAGCCTTTTCGTCGTCGCCATCCTCGTCTGGCAGGGGGCTGTTGCGGGGATCGCTGAAAAGGCCGTTTCGGATCAGCTGCGGATCCCCCAGTGGCCTTTCCGGCTGCTGGTGGCGGCCGGGGGGCTTCTGCTGTGGCTTGAGATGGCGCTGGATTTGATCGACTCCGCCCGCAACGCCCTCGGGAGGAAATGATGGATCCGGTGGCCGCCGGCATCGCGGGCAGCCTGTTGCTGGTGGTGCTGCTCTTCCTGGGGATGCCCATCGCGTTCCTGATGATGCTGGTGGGCTTTTTGGGGATATCTCAGCTGACCTCGGCCGGCGCCGCCCTCCCGGTCATTCCTCAAACCCTTTACGGGGTCTGTTCGCATTACCCGTTTACCATCATTCCGCTGTTCATCGTCATGGGAAGCCTATCGGGTGCGGCCGGCATCACCCGCGAGCTCTACGCAAGTTTCGACACCTGGTTCCGCCGCCTGCCGGGCGGCCTGGGGGTGGCGACCATTGCCGCCTGCGCGGGGTTCGCCGCGGTCAGCGGGTCGTCG
>JBGSTS010000257.1:0-2615 GCA_041736435.1 Desulfobacterales bacterium
GCGGCGTAGTCCTCGATCCGATGCCGGGCGCCGCCCCCGCTTGCCCCGTGGCCCGGCAGGTCGAGCGCCACCGTGTTGGCCCGCTCCTTCAGCCCCGCCACCTGGGCCTCCCACAGCAGTGATGACTCCCCGGCGCCATGAATGAAGATCAGGCTCGAGCGCTCCGGGTCGAGCGGCCAGCGGCCGCAGGTGAAGGCGATGTTTCCGTGTCGGCGTTTTTCCATGGCAGTTTCCGTATGCGTGCAGTCTCTTGCTGCCAGCCCTTATAGGAAAAGCGGCTGTTGCTGTCAAACCGGAGGGGTCCCATGAGGCGTCGGTGAGCTGCGGATCCACCATACCGTTGCAGCACTTGCCGCTTATGGTATAGGATCCGGTCTTATGGCGGATAGGGACGCACGCTCTGTGGGCCGCGGGGAGATTTTCAGGCTCACGTTCGCAATGGGAGGCGCAGAACACGCGCCGGCAGATGTTCGGCAAACCGCGCTTGCAGGAACTGATCCGCCGGCAGGCCGAGTTGCCGGCGCCGGCGCTGGTTGCTTCCGTCATCGAGGCAGTCGATGCGTTTTGTCACCCCATGCCCAAGGCCGACGACCTGACCCTGGTGATCGTCAACGTTTTGGAGCACACCGCGTGACAGCCTTCTGATCGCTGTTGACTCTTGCGCCGGGATTCATTAGGTTTCAGCCGCTCGAACACCTTCACCCCCTCGCCGCTGCAGGAGTGGGGGAGCGGCTGACGATTATCAATTGGCACACACCGGAGGAGACAATGGACAAACCCTTGGAGCACTATTGGAGCATTCGGCTGGATGATCTCAAAAATTCCCTGGAAAGCAACAATTTCCAGGTGTACCTCGCGGACGATTCCGCGGCTGCCCATCGCATCGTGATGGAGGAAATCCTTCCGGCCTCCGGCGCCCGCAGCGTCGGGTGGGGCGGATCCCTGACGGCGGTCGGCACCGGTTTGTTCCAGACCCTCCAGCGCCGCAAGGACCTCGAGATGATCGACACCCTCGACAAGCAGGTCCCCGCCGAGGAGCAGCTCGAACGGCGCCGCAAGTCCATGCTCGTTGACCTTTTCATCACGGGCACCAACGCCATCACCGAGGACGGCCAGTTGGTCAACCTGGACATGCTCGGCAACCGTGTCGCCGCAATCACCTTCGGCCCCCGGCACGTGGTCGTCATCGCCGGGCGCAACAAGATCATGCCGAGCGTGGACGAAGCCATGTTTCGGGTCAAAAACATCGCCGCACCGGCCAACGCCATGCGGCTGGACAAAAAGACCCCCTGCGTCAAAACGTCCTACTGTGAAGAGTGCAAAAGCCCCGACCGCATCTGCAACAGCTGGACGATCACGGAGAAGTCTTTCCCCAAAGGCCGGGTGAAGGTCATTCTCGTCAACCAGGATTTGGGTCTCTGATCGGGAGGCGGCATGAAGATTCTCGTGGCATTCGACGGCTCCAAGGTGGCCAAGCAGGCGGCGCATCTTGCCCTGACCCACGCCAAGGCCTTCCAGGCCGACGTCGTGCTGGTGTTTTCCAAGGTCGGCGGGCCCGAAATCCCGCGCAAGGAGTTCGAAGACGCCGAGCGGGCGCTGCAGCAGCAGGAGATGCTGTTCACATCCGAGGGGATCGCCTGCAAGAGCATTTTGTCGGTACGCGGCATGGACGCCGGCGAGGACATCGTCCAGATAGCCGAGGAGCGCAAGGTCGACGAAATCATCCTTGGCATCCAGCGCAAGTCCAAGGTCGGCAAACTGCTGTTCGGCTCGACCGCCCAGTACATCATCTTGCGAGCGGCCTGCCCGGTGATCACGATTCAATGAACCCAACACCGGCCGGAGGTTGACAGGGACTTGCGTTTCAGCTATTTTTCAAGCGAATTCGTTCAGGGGTGGCTCGATCGAGCCTGAGAACATACCCTTTGGACCTGATCTGGATCGTGCCAGCGTAGGGAAACGAATTCGGTTTCAGAATGCCGTTTACGGAATTCGAAGCCGTTTCCCATTGTGTGGGAAGCGGCTTTTGCTTTAGGGCCGCCCGACCCGAAAGGATGAACCCAGCACCATGACGACCCTGGCCCATGCCGCCGCTCGAAACCTCGCGACCCTGCGGGCAAAAACCCCCTTGGTCCACAACATCACCAACCTGGTCGTGATGAACTACACCGCCAACGCGCTCCTCGCCATGGGGGCTTCCCCGGTCATGGCCCACGCACTCGAGGAAGTGGAAGAGATGGCCGCGCTGGCAGGCGCCCTGGTTCTCAACATCGGCACGCTCACACCGCAGTGGGTCGAGTCCATGCTCAAGGCCGGGCGCAAGGCCTCGCAGATCGGCATCCCGGTCATCCTCGATCCGGTGGGCGCCGGGGCAACCCCGCTCAGGACCCGCGCCGCCGGCAGGATCATCGCGGAGACACACCCCACCGTCATCCGCGGCAATGCGTCGGAAATCCTCTCCCTCAGGGTGGCCGGCTCCCGCACCCGGGGGGTCGACTCCGGGCACAAGGTGGACCAGGCGGAGGCTGCCGCCCGCAGCCTCGCTGCCGAGCTGCAGAGCGTTGTTGCGATCACCGGCCCCGTGGACCTCGTCACCGACGGCCGGCGGGTGGTGC
>JBGSTS010000296.1:0-2961 GCA_041736435.1 Desulfobacterales bacterium
GCGGCCGGCGCAACGTGCCCGGGGTCCTGCTCGATCGCCTAAAATTCGTCCGGATCTCCATGCTGACCGACCCGGCGCTCGACGCGGGCCGCCACGAATTCGAACTGCGCACACTGCTGGGCCGGGTGCTGCCGCCCGAGCAGAACCTCCAGCACATCCGCGAGAACGGCTGGGTCCCGCCGGTGCGCGAGATCTACCCGCTCATCATCGGCGGCATGTCTTTCGGGGCGCTTTCCCCGAACATGTGGGAAGGGCTGCAGATGGGGGTGGCCTATCTGAACGAGGAACTGGGCATGCCGGTGCGCATGTGCACCGGCGAGGGCGGATGCCCGCCGCGCCTGCTGCGCTCGCGCTTCCTGAAATATGTGATTCTGCAGGTCGCCAGCGGCTACTTCGGGTGGGATGAAATTTTGCACGCCCTGCCCGAGATGAAGGAAGACCCCTGCGCCATCGAGATCAAATACGGCCAGGGCGCCAAACCCGGCGACGGAGGCCTGCTCATGTGGTACAAGGTCAATCGCCTGATCGCCGCCATCCGCGGGGTGCCGGCAGGGGTGAATCTGCCGAGCCCGCCGACCCACCAGACCAAGTACTCGATCGAGGAGTCGGTCGCCAAGATGATCCAGTCCATGAGCATGGCCTGGGGGTTCCGGGTTCCGGTCTACCCCAAGATTTCCGGGACCTCCACCGCGCTCGCCGTGCTGAACAACCTGACCCGAAACCCCTACGCGGCCGGCCTGGCCATCGACGGCGAGGACGGGGGCACGGGCGCAGCCTACAACGTCTCCATGAACCACATGGGCCACCCCATCGCCAGCAACATTCGCGACAGCTACCTCAACCTGGTCAAGCTCGGCATGCAGAACCAACTGCCGCTGTTTGCGGGCGGCGGCATCGGCAAGACCGGCAACCTCGCCGCCAACGCGGCCGCCCTGATCATGCTGGGGGCCAGCGGGGTCCAGACCGGCAAGTACATCATGCAGGCCGCGGCCGGCTGCCTCGGTTCGGAGACGGATCGCTGCAACATCTGCAACATCGGCCTGTGCCCGAAGGGCATCACCGCCCAGGACCCCCGGCTCTACCGCCGCCTGAACGTCGACGATGTGGCCCAGCGGGTGGTCGACGTGTTCCTTTCGTTTGACACCGAACTCAAGAAAATCGTAGCGCCCCTCGGCCGATCGACGTCGCTGCCGATCGGCATGTCCGACGCCCTGGGCGTCGACGACTACCACACGGCAGAGCGGTTGAGCATCAAGTACGTGGTTTAAAGAGGTCTTCCCGTCGACCGGTCGGCCCGTCCGGTGCGGGCCGGTTGACGGGCCGACCCATTTCAATTCGGCGCTGAAGCCGAGCGCCCAGAGCAAAGCTATGGATGAACCCAAACAAAGCGGTTCCAGATCGGTTCACGTGATCTCCGGCCGGCAGGCCAGTGAGCGCGTGAGTTCCCGGATCCTCGAGGAGCAGGTCCAGGCGGCCGTGGCCGAAGGCCACCGTCGGCTGCAGATCGACGCCTACGGCCAGCACGGTATCGGCGGCCGACTCTGGCGCGCCGGGGCCGAGACCGTGTCCATCCGGGTCACGGGCCACCCCGGCCAGCGGGTCGGCTCCATGGGCTTTCCCGGCACTTTCATCGAGGTCTTCGGCCCGGCCTCCGACGATGTCGGCTGGCTCAACGCGGGTGCGGAGATCGTCATCCACGGCCACGCCGGCAACGGGACTGCCAACGCCATGGCCCAGGGGCGCATCTACGTCGGTGGGAACATCGGTGCGCGGGGCATGACGATGACCAAGCACAACCCGCGTTTCAACGCACCGGAGTTGTGGGTGCTCGGTTCGGCGGGAGACTATTTCGGTGAATTCATGGCGGGCGGAGTCGCCGTCATCTGCGGCCACGAGGCGCAGGCGCCCGACAATGTTTTAGGCTACCGGCCGCTGGTCGGCATGGTGGGCGGCAAAGTGTTTTTTCGCGGGCCGCACACTGGTTTCAGCCAGGCGGACGCCCGGGCGGCCCCGATCGGCGATGCCGATTGGGAGTGGCTGACCGCCAACCTGAGCCGGTTTCTCAAAAAGATCAGCCGCACGGAGCTGCTCAAGCCGTTCGCGGAGCGCAGCCACTGGCAGCTGTTGGTTGCGCGCCAACCCAACGAAAAAGCCGGGCGGGCGGTGCATTCCATCACGGCGTTCCACCGCGACCGCTGGGATGCGGAGCTGGGCCGCGGCGGGTTGATCGGCGACCTGACGCAAATCGATCGCAGCGTAATCCCGGTGATCCCCACCGGACCCCTGCGGCGTTTCATCCCTGTGTGGGAAAACCAGAAATACGCGGCGCCCTGCGAAGCCTCCTGTCCGACGGGAATACCGGTGCAGCGCCGTTGGCAGCTCATTCGCGAGGGGCGGGTGGAGGAGGCCGTCGACCTGGCGCTATCCTACACGCCGTTCCCGGCGGCCGTGTGCGGCTATCTGTGCCCGAACCTGTGCATGCACTCCTGCACCCGGGGAACCGCCGCGATGGCGCCGGTGGACACCACGCGGATCGGCCAGGCCAGCATCGGCGCGAGGCTCCCCGAGATTCCGCCGGTCAGCGGCAAGCGTATCGCCGTGATCGGCGGCGGCCCGGCCGGGCTCTCGGTCGCCTGGCAGCTGCGACTGCACGGGCACGAGGCCGTGGTCTACGAGCTAGCGGGGCGGATAGGGGGAAAATTCACACGGGTCATCCCTGACAGTCGCATCCCCCGGGAGGTGATCGACACGGAGCTGGGCCGCATCAAGGAGGTCCTCTCCCACGTCTACCTTCAGCAGCCGCTTGGCCCGGACGACATCGCCCAGCTGCGCGAGGATTTTGACTACCTCGTGCTGGCCACCGGCGCTCAGAGACCGCGCATGCTGCCGGTGCCGGGCATCGACCGCGCCGTTGCGGCGCTTGATTTCCTGGACACCGCCAAGGCCGGGGCCGCCGCCTGC
>JBGSTS010000302.1:0-5048 GCA_041736435.1 Desulfobacterales bacterium
CCGGCGGTGGTGGTGTCACCCGTACCGGCGGCGACCGTTCCGCTCTACCGGGAATACGTGGCCCGGACCGAGGCGCGCGAAACCGTGGAGATCCGCTCCCGCGTGGACGGGTACCTCGAGAAGGTGCTCTTCACCGAGGGCAGCCGGGTCAAGGCCGGGCAGCTTCTCTTCGTGATCGACCAGCGGCCCTTCAGGGCGGCGCTGCAGGAGGCGCGCGGCAGCCTGGCCCAGGCCCAGGCCTCGCTCAGCAAGGCGAAGCGGGACGTGGCCCGCCTGCAGCCGCTCGTAGCCGAATCGGCCGCCCCGCAGGTGGACCTGGACGACGCGGAATCGGCGGTCGAATTCAGCCAGGCCTCGATCGAAAAGGGCAAAGCGGCCGTCGCCATGGCCGAATTGAACCTGAAGTTCAGTGAAATCTACGCCCCCATCAGCGGCATCATCGGCAAGCAGGATGTGACCGCGGGCAACCTCGTCGCCCGGGACCGCACCCTCCTCACCGCGATCTCCGCCTGGGACCCCATGCGGGCGGTCTTCAGCATCAGCGAGACGGACTACCTCCGCCTGGGACAACAGCGCCGCGACGACAACCCGTTCATCCCGCGCCAAAACGCGGCGCCTTTCGAATTGATCATGGCCGACGGTTCCATGTACCCGCATCGCGGAAGCTTGAGCTTCCTAGACCGGACCCTGGATCTCACCACTGGCACGCTCAACGCCTACGTCAGCTTCCCCAACCCCGACCGGCTGCTTCGGCCCGGGCTCTTCGGCCGGGTCCGGGTGGTGGTCGAGGCGAAGCCCGACACCCTGCTGGTGCCCCAGCGGTCGGTCCAGGTGACCCAGGGTGTAAGCAGCGTCCTTATCGTGGGCAACGACGACAGCGTGGCGCAGCGCGTCGTCACCTTGGGGGAGCGGTTCAAGGATTTCTTCATCGTCACGGAAGGGCTTAAACCCGGCGAGCGGGTGGTGGTCGAGGGTGTGCAGAAAGCGATCCCGGGCCGCAAGGTGAGACCCACCGAGCAGCCCATCAAACTCGAAACCCTCGGGGGCTGACGGCCATGGTCAAATACTTCATCCATCGTCCCGTCTTCGCCATCGTCATCGGCCTGATCATCCTGATCGCCGGGGGGCTCGCCATCCTCGCCCTGCCCATCTCCCAATACCCGCCCATCAGCCCGCCCACGGTCACCGTTGAGACCTTTTTCGTGGGGGCGAGCGCCCGGGTGGTGGAGCAGAACGTGGCCATCCCGATCGAGCAGGAGGTGAACGGGGCCGAGAACATGCTCTACATGTCCTCGAGCAGCACCAGCGACGGCCGCTACCGGCTGGTCTGCACCTTCGCGGTCGGCACCGACATCGACATCGCCCAGGTCGACGTGCAGAACCGCGTCAGCCGGGCCGACCGCGCCCTGCCTCCCGAGGTCCTCAATTTCGGGATCCAGGTGCGGAAAGCCTCGCCGGACATGCTGATCGTGCTCTCGCTCTTCTCCCCGGAAGGGACCTACGACGATCTTTTCCTGAGCAACTTCGCCTCCCTGAACATCGTCGACCACATCAACCGCATCTACGGCGTCGGGGACATAGCCATCGTGGGCGAGCGCGAGTATGCCATGCGCCTGTGGGTGCGGCCCGACAAGCTGGCGGGCCTGGGGCTGACGGCCCGGGACGTCGCCCAGGCGGTGCAGGACCAGAACATCCAGGCCCCCTCCGGCCAGGTGGGCCAGCCTCCCGCCATGGCCGGGTTGAGCCGGCAGGAGAGCGTCGAGGTCCGGGGGCGCCTGACCGACCCGGAGGAGTTCGGGAACATCATCGTCCGCACGCGGCCCGACGGCTCGATCCTGCGGGTGCGGGACGTGGGAAGCACCGAGCTCGGCGCCCGGAGCTACACCTCGTTTTCGCGGCGAGCCGGCCAGCCGGCCACAACCCTCGTAATTTACCAGCTTCCGGGTTCGAACGCCCTCGATGTGGCGAACAAGATCCAGGCCTTCATGGAAGAGGCCAGCCGCAGCTTTCCGCCGGGCCTCGAGTACGAAGTCTCCTACGACAACACCTTGTTCGTCCGGGTGGCGCTCCAGGAGGTGGTCTTCACCCTCTTCAAGGCCCTGGGCCTGGTCATGCTGGTGGTTTTCATCTTCCTGGGCAACATCAGGGCCACGCTGATCCCCTGCCTGGTGGTGCCCATCCCCATGGTGGGCACCTTCGCCGCCTTCGCGGGCCTGGGGTTCTCCATCAACACCCTCTCGCTCTTCGGCCTGGTCCTGGCCATCGGCTCGGTGGTGGACGACGCCATCGTGGTGGTGGAGGCGGTCAAGGCCCACATGGCGAAGGGTCTGAGCCCGCTCGAAGCGACCGAGAAGGCGATGGACGAGGTCACCCGGCCGATCATCGGGGTGGCCTGTGCGCTGCTGGCGGTCTATGTGCCCGTGATCTTCCTGGGCGGGATCGTCGGCCAGCTCTACCGGCAGTTCGCCCTCACCCTCTGCTTTGCGGCCCTGCTCTCGATCCTGGTCTCTCTGACCCTCACCCCGGCCCTTTGCGTCAAGATCCTGCGCCCCAAGAAGAAGAGCGGCCTCCTCCACGCTTACAACAAAGGGTTCGACCGGCTCTTCGATGCCACTACGGCCGGGTACCTCGGGGGGATCCGGTTCCTGATGCGCCGGCTGATCCTGGCCGTTCTGCTCCTGGGGGCGGTCTACTTCGGGGCCGGCCATCTCCTGCGGACACTTCCGGGCGGCCTGGTTCCCGACGAGGACCAGGGGGTGGTCTTCGCCACCTTCAACCTGCCGCCGGGGGCCACCCTGGAGCGCACCGATGCGGTGCTGAGGCGGGCGGAGCGGTTTGCCGCTGAACTGCCGGGCATCCAGACGGTGCTCGGCTGGGGCGGGTTCAACCTCATGTCCAGCTCGTTCAGCTCCGACGCCGCCTCCCTGGTCATGACCCTCGAACCGTGGGAACAGCGGGTCGCGCCGGAGACCCAGATCGTTGCCATCATGCAGCGGCTGCGGCGGGAGTTCGCCGACTACCCCGAGGCGCGGGCCTTTGTCTACTCCCTGCCCTCCATTCCCGGCATGGGCAATGTCAGCGGCTTCCAATTCATTCTCCAGGACCGGGGCGACCACACCCCCGAGGAGCTCTTCCAGAGGGCCCAGGAGATGGTGGCCGCGAGCGGCGCGGAGCCTGCGATCGGCGCCCTCTTCAACACTTTTGAGGTGAATGTGCCGCAGGTCCAGGTCGAGATCGACCGCGAGAAGGTCCAGACCCTGGGGATCCCCCTTCGAAACGTGCTCGAGGGGCTGCAGTTCTACCTGGGCGGTTTCATGATCAATGACTTCAACCAGTTCGGGCGGGTCTACCGCGTGATGATCCAGGCCACGCCCGAATTCCGCCGGGGGCCGGAGGATATTAAGGACATCTACGTGCGCAACGCGGCCGGCAAGATGGTGCCTCTCAGCACGCTGGTCCAGATCAACTCGCAAAGCGGCCCTATCCACATCAACCGCTACAACATGTTTCGTGCGGCAGAGCTCTCGGGTCTGCCCGCGCCCGGATTCAGCTCCGGGCAGGCCATCGCCGCCATGGAACGGCTCTCGGAGAACCTGCCCCGCGGCTTCGGCCATGAATGGACGGGGCTCGCATTCCAGGAGAAGCTGGCCGGCGGCCAGGCCGTCTACATTTTTGCTTTCTCGGTGCTCTTCGTCTTCCTGGTGCTGGCGGCGCTCTACGAGAGCTGGGCCATCCCCATCGGGGTGCTCCTGGGCCTGCCGATCGCCGTCTTCGGCGCCTTGCTCGGGATCTGGTTCCGGGGGCTGGCCAACGATGTCTACGTCCAGGTCGGCATCGTGATGCTGATCGGCCTCAACTCCAAGCTCTCCATCATGATCGTGGAGTTCGCCAAGAACAAGCGGGACCTCGAAGGCTTTACCACCTTCGACGCCGCAACGGAGGGGGCCAAGCTGCGCTTCCGGGCCGTCCTGATGACCGCTTTGGCCGAGGTGGTCGGGTTGATGCCTCTGGTGCTCTCATCCGGCGCGGGCGCGGCGGCCCGCTGGTCGTTGGGCACCGCGGTCGTAACGGGGATGGCGGCCGCCACCGTGCTGAGCCTATTTTTCATTCCGGTGCTCTACTATGGCATTCAGACCCTGGTGGAGAAAGTGAAAGGCCGGCCGGCGGCGCCCCTCCCCATTGAGGCCGAAGCACCCGGCTCGGCCGGCAAGGCGTAAGGAAGGTCCGTATGAAACGGTTCGGTATTCTCCTGCTCGGCGTCAGCCTCCTCGGCTGCTCGCTCGCCCCCACCTACGAGCGCACCCCCGGAGAGGTGCTCGAAACTTATCGGTTCCAGCCCCCCCATGATCAGCTCCGGCCGGAAACCGCCTCGCTGGCCGACCTGGAATGGTGGGAGATGTTCGACGACCCGGCGCTGCGGGAGCTGATCGACACCGCCTTGGCGCAGAACTACGATGCCCGCCTGGCCATGGCCCGGGTGGCCGAAGCGCGGGCCCTGGCGGGGGTGAGCCGCTCGTTTTTGATGCCCCAGGTGGACGGCGCCGCCCGCTATCAGCGGCAGCGGGTCAGCCGGACCGCCGTCGAGCCGCCCATCCCCTCGAGCGCCAACACGCCGGACAACTTTGCGCAGTTCAACTTTGACCTCTTCTGGGAAATCGACTTGTTCGGGCGCCTGCAGAACTTGAACGAGGCCGCCCAGTCGCTGTTCTTTGCCTCCGAATGGGGGCGGCAGGCCGTGCTCTCCGCCGTGGTGGCCGACGTGGCGCGGGCCTACTTCGAACTGCGCACGTTGGACCTTCAGCTCGAGATCTCCCGCGCAACCCTGGAGTCCTTCGAACGTTCGCGCCGCCTGGTGATGCTGCGGGTCCGGCACGGCCTGGTGTCGCGTGAGGAATTGGCCCAGGCGGAGGCCCTGGTACATACCGCCGGGGCGCGGATCCCCGACATCGAGCGGCTAATCGCCCAGAAGGAGAACCAGATCAGCACGCTGCTGGGCGGGAACCCGCAACCCGTCCCGCGCGGCCGTCCCCTGAGCCAACTGGCGGTGC
>JBGSTS010000036.1:0-3647 GCA_041736435.1 Desulfobacterales bacterium
TGCGGCCGAAGTTGATGTCTTGCATCAATTCGATGAGTCGCCGCTTTGGTGGGGTGAGGGTTGCTTTGTTGACTTGTGCCATTGCCAGTCTCCTTGTTCGGAAGTTCTGGCACGCCCGGTGGCCAACACTCTGTTGACCAAAAAAAAACGCCGGATCGCGCCTTCATTGGGGAAGGCGCTACATCCGGCGTCGCAAGAGCTACATTTGGCGTAGCGGAAATTTTATTTAGTTTTTTCTTCCTGGGTGGTCCCGGGTCACTCGTTAACTATCGGGCGGACCTCCCAAACGATCTCCTCTTCTGTCCGGTAGACCGGATTTTTGCCACACTTGATGGTTTCCTTCAGGTGGGCAGCCAACGGTTTGTCATATTTTTCCAATTTCTCGATGATCCGCTTCACAGCTATCCGGAAGGCGTCGCAGATGTTCTTCCGCTTGTCTTTGGACGTTCGTAGTTTGCCGCCCAGTCCTACGGCTTCGTTGATCGCGGCAATTACCTTCGCCATTTCCTCTTCAAGACGATTTATTTCGGCCTTATTGTCGACAGCCCGGGCTTCCTCGATTTCTTGGAAAAGTTCATGCGCAGCCTCCCGGTATTCCTCGACAGCTCTTCGGTCGGCTACAAATCCTGCGTTACCCAATGGAACCCCTTGAGTGACCTGGAAACCATCCTTAGTCTCGCTGGAGTCAAGGAAAGTGTTGCAGCTATCTATCGCGAAGCCGCAGACGATCTCGTAGACCGAGGTTTCCTTGTTCGGCCTTGCCAGGAGGAAATTGATGTACTCGGCCCCTTTATCGACACCCGTCACGAGCACTTCGGCGTTGCCATTAAAGCGTGCCACCCAGACACCCCCGCGCTTCCTGAAGTAGTTGTCCGGCTGCTTCTCCTCGACCGGAATGGCGGGGACGGAGATTACCGATCCCGATTCATAGACCGTCCTGAGCAGGCAGTCTCCCGGCAAGGTGCGTTGGCGGATGGCGGTGATGTTGCGGCCAACCATGGTGTCCATTGCATCGCAGACCTCCTTGGCGTGGCGCTTGTAAAGGTCATAGACCTTCTGGGCCACGCTCCCCGGATTACCATTCAGGTAGCGGAAGACCCGACTCACCTCGCTGAATCGGGCGATAAACTGGGTGATGTCATCCTGGTCACGGACCTGGTTGGCACGCTCCAGGTACGCGGCCGCCATGATCTTATCCTCGTCCTTGCTTCGGCTTTGAGTGAAGATGTCGGCTTTATAGGCTTCCACTGGGTCATGTTGATCGGCTTTTGCCGCAATCATGGCAAAACGCCTGTCGATACACTGGGAACACGTTCCGCAATGCGTATGGTGATTGGTCATCTCCCAGGTATGGGTGCAGGTGGTCGATGCCGCGATCATGTCTTGGCATCCGGCCTTGGTGATCACCTCGATAACACCGGCCTTGGTTTTCCAGATGTAGGGATTCTCAATCGTGAACGGCTCGCCAGCCACCAGGCTGATGATTTCCTGAAAACCTCGGATCACCCTGGGGTGGGTGGTGCGTGTTGCCCGGCCGCCGACTACCTGAGCGCAGACCGGCAGATTCAAACTGATGACCCCGTTTTCGTAAAAACGGACGCTTTTCAGATTGAGCATTTTTGCGATGGTCGCCCCGATAGACACATAGAGGAAGGATCGGCTGCGCTGGGTGTATTCGTAGTTCAGCCCCTTGTTCTTGTTGACCCGGACGCCGATGTGTAGCGGGGCGTTTTCCCCAGCCTTATCGGCAATCATCTTTTCCAGTCGCCGGTGGCGCGTGTTGAGCTTCGGTGTCGACTTGTGGGTAACAAGGACGACCTTGTGTTTTTCATTCAGAACTTCATCGATGGCTCCCGCCAGCGAGTCCAGCCCACCTGAAAACATCACTACCTGTTCCGGATAGCCGAAGAGCCGTCCGTCATCATCAAATTTCAGATATCCCTGAAATGCCTGAGCCTCTTTCAGCTTGACGAACTCGAAGTGATAGTTGTCGTCAGACAAGAAACCAAGCGTGGAGCGCAGCGCCTGGTGGATATCGTCTCCGTTCCAAAAATCTGGCTTCCGCACCGGGATGATGAAGTGCAGATCCCTGCGCCAGCCATGGCCAAAAGAATCGACGTCGTCTGCCCCTCGTGGGATGGCCTGATCGGCACTGTAAACGTAGGTGGCGATTTCGAGCAGGTCCTGGAAAGAATCAGGCACGTCCTTGCTCATCTTTTTGTGGATATCTTCAATGCGTAGGGTGATCTTGTCCGGCCCATCCTTGCCCCAGAGGCGCAGGCGCAGATCACGGTCAGGATTTTCTTCAATCCCATCGGTCGGTGCGTTCCCACAGATGACATATCGTTTATCTTGCATCGGCTCGCGCTCCTTCTTTTAGCTCGTCCTTCATCTTTTTCAGCGCGTAAGAGGCGAAGCCATTGGAAGACTCCCTGGAGATGTCACCACCTTCTTCGTACCTGTGCTTCGAAAACCAATCTGCTGAAAACTGCTCGACGATCAGGGACGCCTCTTTACAGTGCGTGTTCAGAGCCTTCTCGAATTGTCCCATTTCATTCATGGTGGCAAAGCGCTGACCCTCGCCCAGATGGGTAGCCAGCGTTTTTGAGAGGAAGTAATTCATGCTCTCGTTGGTCAGCTTGGCGAAGAAATTCCGCGACAGCTCTCCGAACTCCCGCTTTTTTCCGAGCGCTGCCAGTGCGGCCCGAACATCATCTGGTCCGGGGGCGAAAAGAGACGGCAGTTTTGGTGAGATGTGCTCTACCAGGGCTCCGACCAATGCCCGCTGAGACATTTCTCCGAGGTCGGATCGGCCACCGTTGGACTCCAATTTATTATCCAAGGCCTCGGAGACTGCGGCGGCAAGATCGGGAAGGGATGTATCCTGCGGCAGGTTGACGCCGAGGGATTGGAGATGCTCGCCAAGGTTCTCTTTTTTTGCGGCAATGGCGAGCTGCGTCATCAACCAGACCGCCTCGGTGAACCCCTCATCGTTGAGCACGAAGGTGAATGCTTTATCGGCTGCCCGGATTGTTGCGTTTGCGATTTGGGACACGTCGGCACCGGCCGTGATCAGGCCGACCACCTCTTTCCATGCCCTCGATCTTGGAAGGCTCCCAAGTCTGACGTGCCCCATGTCGTTCTCCTTATTTTTCTCGGCCCGGCACCATTATTCGGGCCTCTTGATGACGACGATGCTCCGGGCCTTACGAGCTTCTTTCTTCAGATAGCCTTTACGTACCAGTTGAGCGATCTGCTCGTGGGCACTCGCGTGGCTGATATCGAGGGCTTCCGAAAGTTCCTTCACAGTTGGCGGCAATCCCTTTTCATCGGTGATTTGGCAAATGACCCTCAGCGTCCTGGCTTGGGGGTCGGTTATTTCCGAGACCTTTTTCTTTCCCATGGCGATTGCTCCGTGTCGTAGCCACTGAGCGGATTAAGCCCAATTTATGAGCACAGAATATACGACCTGATGAATATCAGGTCAATCAAAAAAACAGGACTTCTCGTCTGATTCCGTCACCTTGCAAAGATCTCCGGTAAGTAACCAACGCAAGTCCGGATAGAGCCGGACGTAACCAGATAACCGACCAGAAGCGGAGCTGAGGCGGTTGTGGGTGCCATCAAACGCGCATCCCGACCGCCGA
>JBGSTS010000037.1:0-3645 GCA_041736435.1 Desulfobacterales bacterium
TGCGGCCGAAGTTGATGTCTTGCATCAATTCGATGAGTCGCCGCTTTGGTGGGGTGAGGGTTGCTTTGTTGACTTGTGCCATTGCCAGTCTCCTTGTTCGGAAGTTCTGGCACGCCCGGTGGCCAACACTCTGTTGACCAATAAAAAACGCCGGATCGCGCCTTCATTGAGGAAGGCGCTACATCCGGCGTCGCAAGAGCTACATTTGGCGTAGCGGAAATTTTTTTTAGTTTTTTCTTCCTGAAAGGCTCAGGATCATTCGTTGACTATGGGGCGGACCTCCCAAACGATCTCCTCTTCGGTCCGGTAGACCGGTTCGTTGCCGCACTTGATGGATTCCTTCAGGTGGGCGGCCAGTGGCTTGTCGTACTTCTCCAGATACTTGATCGCCCGGTTCACGGCATTCCGGAAGGCGTCACGGATGTTCTTGCGCTTGTCGTTAGATTTTCGGAGTTTGCCACCCAGGCCAACAGCCTCGTTAATCGCTGTGGTTACCTTTGCCATTTCTTCTTCAAGCCGCTGAATCTCGGCATCGTTGTTTTCTGACCGTGCTTCTTCAATCTCTCGAAGAAGTTCGTGGGCAGCCTCCCGGTATTGCTCGACGGCCTTGCGGTCAGCGACGAAACCGGTATCGCCCAGCGGAACTCCTTGGGTAACTTGGAACCCATCCTCGGTCTCGTTGGAGTCCAGAAATGTGTTGCAGCTATTGATGGCGAACCCGCAGACAATTTCGTAGACCGAAGTCTCTTTATTGGGTCTCGCCAAGAGGAAGTTGATGTACTCTGCCCCCTTATCGACACCCGTCACGAGCACTTCGGCGTTGCCATTAAACCGTGCAGCCCATACGCCGCCGCGCTTGCGGAAGTAGTTGTCCGGTTGCTTCTCCTCAACCGGAATAGCAGGGACTGAGATCACTGAACCGGATTCGTACACCGTTCTCAACAAGCAGTCTCCGGGCAATGTCCGCTGGCGAATGGCCGTGATGTTTCGGGCGACCATGATGTCCATCGCTTCGCAGACCTCCTTGGCATGGCGCTTATAAAGGTCATATACCCTTTGGGCCACGCTACCCGGATTTCCATTCAGATGGCGAAAAACCCGGCTCACCTCACTGTAGCGAGCAATGAACTGGGTGATGTCATCCTGATCCCGAACCTGGTTGGCTCGTTCCAGATAGGCGGCAGCCATGATCTTGTCTTCATCCTTGCTTCTGCTTTGGGTGAAGATATCGGCCTTATAGGCTTCGACCGGGTCGAATTGATCGGCCTTGGCCGCAAGCATGGCAAAACGCCTATCGATGCACTGGGAACATGTTCCGCAATGCGTATGATGGTTGGTCATTTCCCACGTATGGGTGCAGGTTGTCGAGCGAGCGAGCATATCTTGACAACCAGCCTTGGTTATCACCTCCACAACGTCGGCTTTGGTCTTCCATATAAATGGATTTTCAATAGTGAACGGCTCACCCGCCACAAGGGAGATAATGTTCTGAAAGCCCTTTATCACCCTGGGATGTGTAGTTCGGGTCGCCCGCCCGCCGACAACCTGGGCGCAAACCGGTAGGTTCAAACTGATGACACCATTTTCATAAAAGCGAACACTCTTCAGGTTCAGCATTTTGGCAATAGTCGCTCCTATGGATACATATAAGAATGAGCGACTACGTTGCGTGTACTCGTAATTCAATCCCTTGTTCTTGTTAACTCGAACTCCGATATGCAAAGGAGTATTTTCCCCGGCCTTATCGGCGATCATGCCTTCCAGTGTGCGATGTCGCTTATTCAGCTTCGGGGTCGATTTGTGAGTGACCAGCACCACCTTACGCTTCTGATTGACAACCTCCTCGATGGCACCGGCCAAAGAATCCAGTCCTCCTGAAAACATTACCACTTGTTCTGGGTAGCCAAACATTTGGCCATCGTCATTGAAGTCCAGATAGCCCTGGAACGATTGCACATTTTTCAACTTAACGAAGTCAAATTGGTAATTATCATCGGATAGAAATCCGAGGGTAGAACATAATGAATTTTGAACATCAGGACTGTTCCAGAACTCAGGTTTTCTAACAGGGATGATAAAATTAAGATCGCGACGCCAACGGTCACCGAAGGAATCGACGTCATCAGCTCCCCGGGGGATAGCCTGATCGGCACTGTAAACATAGGTGGCAATTTCGAGGAGATCCTGAAACGCATCCGGGACGTTCTTGCTCATCTTCTTGTGGATGTCTTCGATCCGAAGAGTGATTTTGTCAGGACCATCTTTACCCCACAAACGAAGACGCAGATCCCGGCTCGGGTCTTCGGTAATTCCGTCCGTGGGAGCATTCCCACAAATGACATATCGTTTATCTTGCATCGGCTCGCGCTCCTTCTTTCAGTTCATCCTTCATCTTCTTCAGCGCGTAGGAAGCGAAGCCATTGGTGGACTCCCTGGATATATCGCCACCTTCTTCATATTTGTGCTTCGAAAACCAATCCCCCGAAAATTGCTGCACTATTACCGATGCTTCATGGCAGTGTGTATTCAGGGCTTTTTCGAATTGATTCATTTCATTCATGGTGGCAAATCGTTGACCTTCACCTAAGTGGGTTGCCAGTGTCTTTGAGAGGAAGTAATTCATGCTCTCGTTGGCCAGCTTCGAGAAGAACGTTCGGGAGAGTTCCCCAAACTCTCGTTTCTTACCCAGTTCACCCAGGGCTGCTCGAACATCGTTGGCATCCGGAGTAAAAAGAGATGGCAACTTTGGGGAGATGTGCTCAACCAAGGCTCCCACCAACGCCCTCTGGGAAATCTCTCCAAGATCCCCGCGTTTTCCGCTAAATTCCCTCTTGTTATCGAGAGCTTCGGATATGGCGGCTGTAAGATCCGGAAGCGATGTCTCTTGGGATAATCTGACCCCATGGGCGCTGAGGTGTTCTTCGAAGTTATCCTTTTTCGCTGCAATGGCGAGCTGAGTCATCAGCCAAACGGCCTCGGTGTAGCCTTCATCGTTGAGCACAAAGGAAAAGGCCTTGTCGGCTGCTCTGATTGTGGCATTGGCGATTTGGGACACGTCGGCACCGGCCGTGATCAGGCCTACCACCTCTTTCCATGCCCTCGATCTTGGAAGAGTTCCAAGTCTGACGTGCCCCATGGTGTTCTCCTTATTTTTCGTTGCCCGGCATCGTTATTCGGGCCTTCTGATAACGACGATGCTCCGGGCCTTTCGAGCTTCTTTCTTCAAATAGCCCTTCTGGACCAATTGAGCGATCTGCTCGTGAGCGCTCGCATTGCTGATACCCAGGGCTTCCGACAACTCCTTCACTGTTGGTGGCAACCCCTTCTTATTGATGATTTCGCAAATGACCCTGAGCGTGTTCGCTTGAGGGTCCGTTATTCCTGAGGTCTTTTTCTTTCCCATAACGATTGCTCCGTGTCGTAGCAACTGAGCGGATTAAGCCCAATTTATGATCAAGAATATACGACCTGATGAATATCAGGTCAATAAAAAAACAGGACTTTTCGTCTGATTCCGTCACCTTGCAAAGATCTCCGGTAAGTAACCAACGCAAGTCCGGATAGAGCCGGACGTAACCAGATAACCGACCAGAAGCGGAGCTGAGGCGGTTGTGGGTGCCATCAAACGCGCATCCCGACCGCCGA
>JBGSTS010000096.1:0-9862 GCA_041736435.1 Desulfobacterales bacterium
CCGCGGCGGGCGGCGGCCGTCGTTCACCGCCGCCGCTCCCGCCGAGCAGGCGGCCGTGCTCTACGCGCATTTTGTATCCGAAGCGGCGCGGTCCGGTATCTCCGTTAAAACCGGCCAGTTTCGGGCTCGCATGGCGGTATCGCTGGTGAACGATGGGCCGGTGACGCTGATCATCGACAGCCCTTAGAAGTTAACGGTTTCTGGCGAAACCGTTAACTTCTACTTAAGCAGGGGATGATCCCTGCGGGAGGTTGCGGCGCAGCCGAAAACATCATCAGCCGGAAATCACGTGTGCGAAGGCGCTGTGGTTGTGGATGGATTCGAAGTTTTCGGCACTGACGGAGAACCAGGTGATATTGGCGTCCGATCGGAGGCGCTGGGCGATGTCGCGCACGATGTCCTCGACGAACTTCGCGTTGGAGTAGGCCCGCTCCGTCACGCATTTCTCGTCCACGCGCTTGAGAACCGAGTACACCTCGCTTGACGCGCAGCCTTCCACGAGTTCAATCATGTCCTCCAGCCAGATGAACTTTCGAAATCTCAGGCCGAGCCGCACTTCGCCGCGCTGGTTGTGGGCCCCGAAGTCGCTGATTTCCTTCGAACACGGGCACACCGAGGTGATCGGCACCACCACTTCGGACATCAAATCGACCCGGCCGGAGGCATCACTGGAGCCCACGATGCTGCAGCAATAGTCCATCAGCCCTGTCGCCATGCTGATGGGGGCTTTTTTCTCGATAAAATAGGGAAAGCTCATCTCCAGATGGGCCGAAGCGGCGTTCAGGCAGCTCTTCAAGCTCTCCAGAATCAAGGCGAATTTCTTCAGCGACACCTCGGGTTTGAGAACGTGCAGCATCTCCACGAAGCGGCTCATGTGCGTCCCCTTGTAGTCGTGGGGCAGATCCACGAACATGTGGATGGTGGCCACGGTGTGCTGAAAACCGTCGCGGCGGTCGCGGACGGTGATCGGGTAGCGCAGGTTTTTGATGCCCACTTTGTGGATCGGTATGTTGCGGAAGTCCCGATCGCTCTGAACGTCTCGCATGGCCGCCTACTTCAAGAGGTACTCGGTTTTGACATGGCGCAGGGCGCGGAAGATGTTGCCGCGGATGTTGGGGTTGTCCGTATAGAGCTCCCCCAGCATGCGTTTGACGGTTTGCCGCCGGGAGGTCCGAGCGGTCGGGCAGCTGTTCTCGACGGCCGGCAGCCCCTGGTCTCGGACGAACCGGTCGATGAGCGCCTCGCCCGCATAGGCAAGCGGCCGGATGATCGTGAAACGGCCGTTGAAAAGGCTTTGCGCGGGCCGCATGGAGCTGATCTCACCGGCATAGAGCATGTTGATGAACAACGTCTCGATGATATCATCCTGGGTGTGGCCCAAGGCCAGGGTGCCGTATCCGAGCTCCTCTGCAATTTCAAACAGCCGCCGGCGCCGCAGCCGTGCGCATAAAAAGCAGGGGTTTTCGCGGTTGGCCGGGCTGTGGCCCTGCAGCCCGAAGTCGGTCATTTCCACCCGCAGCGGCACGCCCAACCGCCGGCAGACCTCCTGCAGTCCCGGCCCGGTCCGTTCGACAAAGCCCAAGTCGATGTGGGCGGCCGCCAGCTCGAAGCTTACGCGCACGCGTCGCCGCCGCTCGGCCAGCAGCCACAGCAGGGCCAAGCTGTCGGCCCCGCCGGAGAGACCGACCAGGATCCGGTCACCCTCCCGGATCATGTCGTAGTCGTGCAGGGCTTTGCCGATGGATCGGTTCAGCGCGCGGTATGCATGCCCGACCGGCCGCACCTAACTCTCATCGGGCGGCGCCTGCTTTCTGACGATGCGACCGGCGGCCACCTCCCGCAGGGAGATGACCACATCCTCGTTTTTGGGCGAACTCACCAGATAATCCGAGCCTTCCCGGATCTGGCGCACTCGGCGCGCCACCATGTTGACCAGGATAAAGCGGTTGGGGATTTTTTTCAGGCAATCTTCAACCGTAATTCGCGCCACGCGGCACCTCCACGTTGAAAGAAGTTACAGGATCTCGATCAGTTCATACGAACGCTTTCCGCCCGGGACCTCGATGATCAGCTCGTCGCCGGGCTTGCGGCCCAGCATGGCCTTCCCCAGCGGGGAGACCACCGAGATGCGCCCGTTGCCCACGTCGGATTCATCGGGACCCACGAGCTGGTACTTGACGTCCTCGCCGGTTTCGAGGTTGCCCAGCAGCACCCGGCTGCCGAACACCACCCGGTCTTTCGGCAGGTTGACGATGTCGATCACTTCCAGGTGCGCCAGCTTGTATTCCAGCTCGCCGATCCGCCCTTCGATGAAACTCTGGCGGTCCTTGGCGGCTGCGTATTCGGCGTTCTCGCTCAGGTCCCCGTGCGAACGCGCCTCCTCGATGGATCGGATATTCTCCGGGCGCTCCACCCGCTTGAGTTTTTCAAGTTCTTTCCGGATGGCCTGATAGCCTTCCGGGGTTACCGGTATGCGTTCCAACGTTCAGCTCCTTTGCCGCGACGTGATCGGTTACAGGTACCGCTCGGCCAGGACCTGTGCGATCTGCACGGCGTTGGTGGCAGCCCCCTTGCGGATGTTGTCCGCCACGATCCACAGGTTGATTCCGTTCGGAATGGACTCGTCCTGGCGGATGCGGCCCACGAAGGTGGAGTCCCGGCCGGCGGCCTCGATTGCCAGAGGGTAGCGGTTGTTCAGGGGGTCGTCGACCAGCGTGACACCGGGAGCGCCGCTGAGCAGGGCCCGCACCTCCTCGGCGCCGGCGTGTTCGTTGGTCTCCACATTGACGGACTCCGAATGGCCGAAGAACACGGGCACCCGCACGGTCGTGGCGGTCACACCGATGTCCGGCGCCTCGAGGATCTTGCGGGTTTCGTGGACCATCTTCATCTCTTCCTTCGTGTATCCGTTCTCCAAAAACGTGTCGATGTGCGGCAGGCAGTTGAAAGCGATCCGGTGCGGATAGACGCTGGTTTCGACATCCAGAAAGTTGATCATGGCCCGGGTCTGGTTGAACAGCTCATCGATGGCCTTTTTGCCGGTGCCGGAGACCGACTGGTAGGTGGACACCACGATGCGCCGAATGCCGAAGCGCCGATGAATCGGGTTCAGGGCGACCACCATCTGGATTGTGGAACAATTCGGGTTGGCGATGATGCCCTTGCGGCGGTACTCGGCCACGGCGTGGGGGTTCACCTCGGGCACGACCAGCGGGACCTCTGGGTCCATGCGCCAGGCGCTGGAGTTGTCGATGACTACGCACCCGGCCCGGGCGGCGACGGGGGCGAAGGTTTGGCTGGTGGCGCCGCCGGCCGAAAACAGGGCGATGTCCACGCCGGCAAACGAGCCCTCGGTCAGCTCTTCGACCGCCACCATGTCCCCCCGAAACCGCAGGCGCCGACCGACCGAACGCGACGAGGCCAACAGGCGGATGGACGATACGGGGAAGTCCATCTCCTCCAGACAGGTGATCATCTGGTTGCCGACGGCGCCGGTTGCACCCGCCACCGCAACATTAAAGCTCTTGGCGCTCATCCTCTTCATCCTCTTTGGCGTTTCACCGATCAAGCCGCCGGTGGACCGGCAGGCATGTCATTTCCACTGAACCCGGCTATGTCCCGGCGGGCGTCGTTTCGAACGTGCCGAGCACGCTGCTGCCGGCCGAAACCCGGTCGCCGACCGCCACCTGGAGGCGGACATCGTGGGGCAGGTAAACATCCAGCCGCGAACCGAAGCAGATCATTCCGAAGCGTTGACCGCGCAAGACCCGGTCGCCGGCCTGCACTCGGCAAAGGATACGCCGGGCGATCAACCCGGCCACCTGAACCACACACAAGGCCCGGCCGTCATCGGTTTGAAGGAACACCGCGTTGTGCTCATTGCGCTCGGAAGCATCCTGGCGGTCGGCCGACACGAACTGTCCGGGGCGGTAGCGAACGCGGGTCACCCGACCCTCGGCGGGGATGCGGTTCACATGAACGTTGAGGACCGACATGAAAATGCTCACCTTGCGGCATTGGCCCTCGTAAAAGAGCCCGCCGTCGACCAGGGCCGTCGAGATTACCTTGCCGTCCGCCGGAGAGACCACGGCGCCCGGGATGACGGGAATGACCCGGTCCGGGTCCCTAAAGAAACAGCAGATCCCGAAGGTGACCAAGAGCCCGGTCAAGGCCAGAGCCGTCAACCCCAGAAGGGATAGGATGAGGGTAGCGAACGCCGCCCCGAAAATAAGCGGAAAGCCGGCAGCGGCAATCGGGAATGCAAAGCGACTCGGCGGATCCGACCACGTGAAGTCATTCATCGTTCGATTCCGGCCTGCTGCGGCAGGCAACTTTGTTTAAAATTTTGCTTTATATCAATTGCTTTGCCATTTGTCAATAATTTCCGGATGGGAAGCGCCGCCCGGGGGCGCCAGAGCCGACCTGGGACCGACGGCAGCCTCAACCTCGGAGCTTCGCACGTAGCGCGGCACCAACCGGCCGGAGTTCCCCGCAGCCTGCCGCTCAAACCCCCTGCAGGCCAGTTCGGCCACCGTCGCCGCCCGGATGAAATCCAATCCTCCCCCAGCGAATCGAGCACGCTGCCCTAGTGCTGCGAGGATGCGATCGCGGTAAAGCCGGGCGGCATCGCCGATGAGCAGGCAGGGGGCGTCAATGCCCGCCAGCGCCTGCTCGACCGCGCCCACCGCGTCCGCGCCATAGGCCCCAAACCCGTCCGGCCGCATTCCGAAATGGTTGAAGTACACTTGGCCTTTGCGGGCATCGAGCAGCGGGCAAACAATTCCCGGCCATGCACGGCAGGGGTGCGCCAGCGCCTCCAGGCTCGACACGCCGACCACCTGCCGGTCAAGGCCAAACGCAAGGCCCTTGACGACGCCGAGACCGATTCGCAGTCCCGTGAAAGACCCCGGCCCGATGGTGACACCCAGGCCTTCGATCTGGGTGATATCCATGCGCGCAGCCGACAACGCTGCCTCCACGAGGCTCAACAGGTTGGCCGAGTGGGTTTTCCCGGATCCCAGGGTCAACTCGCAGACCACCGTTGCCTGGTCGACGATGGCGACGCTGCAGGTCCGCGTGGCGGTATCCACGGCCAGGACCTTCACGCCGCCCCTCCCCCTTTGCGGCCGACCATGGCGTGGGACAAAACTTCCTCCATGGTCTTCACCGGGATAAACTTCACCTTTCGCTTTAAATAAAATGGCATATCTATTAAGTCTTTTATGTTTTTTTGAGGAATCAATATGGTTTTGATGCCGGCTCGCACAGCCCCCAGCGCCTTTTCTTTCAACCCCCCGATCGGCAGCACGCGGCCTCTCAGCGTTACCTCGCCCGTCATCGCCACGTCGTTGCGCACGGGCCGTCCGGTGATCGCGGAGATGAGCGCCGCAGCCATGGCGATGCCGGCCGAGGGGCCGTCCTTGGGGATGGCCCCGGCCGGAACGTGGATGTGGACATCGGTGGTGTCGAAGCTGTGCCGCTTCGAATCGACTCGGCGCTGGTGCGCGCGGGCGTAGGTCAGGGCCGCCCGGGCGGATTCCTGCATGACCTCGCCCAGCTGACCGGTGACGATCAGTTCGCCTTTGCCCTTGATCAGGGATGCTTCCACATAGAGTACCTCGCCGCCCACCTGGGTCCAGGCCAAGCCGGTGGCCAATCCGACCTGGCTCTCCTCCTGGTCCATCTCAGGAATGAACCGCGCAGGCCCCAGGAACTTGGCCAAGCCCTGCCGGCTCAGGTGCCCGGGGCTGGTCTTGCCTTCGGCCAGTCGCCGTGCAACCTTGCGGCAGATCGTGCCGATCTCCCGCTCCAGGTTGCGCACCCCGGCCTCCGACGTGTACTCGGCGATAATTCGGCGCAGGGCGCCTTCACTGAAGCTCAGGTGCTTCGGCTTGAGGCCGTTTTCCCGCACTTGCCGGGGGATCAGGTGCACCCGGGCAATTTCCATCTTCTCCTCTTCGGTGTACCCGGGCAGTGCAATCACCTCCATGCGGTCGAGCAGCGCCGAGGGGATGGTGTCGGTGATGTTGGCCGTCAGTATGAACATGGTCCGCGACAGATCGAAGGGCAGGTTCAGGTAGTGATCGCTGAAAGCGGCATTCTGCTCCGGGTCGAGCGCTTCGAGCAGGGCCGAGGAAGGGTCGCCGCGGAAATCCGCGCCGATCTTGTCGATCTCGTCCAGCATGAAGACCGGGTTGTTGGCGCCGCTTTGCTTCAAGCCCTGCAGGATGCGCCCGGGCATCGCGCCGATGTAGGTCCGCCGGTGGCCGCGGATCTCGGCCTCGTCGCGGATGCCGCCGAGCGAAATGCGCACGAATTTGCGGTTGACCGCGCAGGCAATGGCTTTGCCCAGGGAGGTCTTGCCCACTCCGGGCGGCCCCACGAAACACAAAATGGGCCCCTTCATGCGAGGGTTTAGCTTGCGCACGCTGAGATATTCGAGAATGCGATCCTTCACGACCTTCAAGCCGTAGTGCTTGCGGTCCAAAAGCTCCCGGCCCCGGCGGATGTCGATCACATCCCGGGTGGAGCGGCTCCAGGGCATTTCCACCATCCAGTCCAGATACGAGCGGATCACCGAGGATTCGGCGGATTCCGGGTGCATTTGCTCCAAGCGCTTGAGCTGTTTGAGCGCCTCAGCGTTGGCCTCTTTGGGCATCCGCGCCTTCTTGATGCGCTTGCGGACCTCATCGATTTCGACCGCACGCTCGTCGTGCTCCCCCAGTTCCTTGTGTATCGCGCGCACTTGCTCGCGCAGGTAGTAGTCGCGCTGGCTCTTGGATATCTCGTCCTTCACCTCGGACTGGATCTTGGCTTGCATGGCCGAGAGCTCGAGCTCGCGGGAGAGCACGTCGTTCACGCGCTTCAGGCGCAGGACCGGATCATTGATTTCCAGCAACGCCTGAGACTCCTCGGTCTTCAACCGCAGGTTGGAAGCGACCAGGTCGGCCAGCTTCCCGGGGTCCTCGATGTTTTGCAGAATCGAGGTGACATCGGTGCTCAATTCCCCGCGCAGCGCCAGAATTTTCTCCGACTGATCGCGCACGTTGCGCATGAGGGCCTCGGCCTCGATGGTCACCTTTTCCAGCACGGTCTCGGGCAGCAGTTCGATCTGCACCCGGTAGGGGGCGCGCCGGCGCAGAAATTTGACGATGGTCGCCTTGGCCACGCCTTGCACCAGCACCTTGATGCGGCCGTCGGGCAGCTTGAGGATGCGCAGCACCCGACCCACCGTCCCCGTGTGATAGATGTCGTCCACGGCGGGGTTTTCCACGACCGCGTCCTTTTGAGTCGCCAAAAACACGAACCCGGGACCGGCAGCGGCTTCCTCCACCGCGCGCACGGATTTATCGCGCCCCACGAACAGCGGCAGCAGCATGTCGGTGAACACCACCACGTCCCGAACAGGCAGCAGCGGCAGGACCGTGGGGATTTCGGTCGTCTTGTCTTCTTCTTCGATGATGCTGATCAGATCGTCGCGATCGGCTTCGGCCATATAAACTCCTGCAGCTGTGGTGATGGGGAGTACCGATTCGGAAAGTCGTCACGCGGGAGAAATAGATAGGCAACTTCCGTATATGTTGGTACAATATTAACACGGTTTTTGAATTTTACAACCAACCCCGGCGACCGTTTCTGCAGCCGCCGGCGGAGGCGGCAGGGAGGCCTATGGAGTGGGTTGCGTTCGTTTTCGGTCTGGTCATTGGAAGTTTCCTGAACGTGTGCATTTACCGGCTGCCGCTGTCGCAATCCATTGTTCACCCGCGTTCGGCCTGCCCGGGGTGTGGCCACCCTATTAGGATCTACGACAACATCCCCGTGGTCAGCTTTTTGATCCTGCGCGGTCGCTGCCGGGACTGCGGGATGCGAATCCCGTGGCGCTACCCCCTGGTCGAGCTGCTGAGCGGGGCGTTTGCCGCCTTGGCTGTGGCCAAGTTCGGAGCCGGCGGGCAGGCCGTGCTGATGTACCTGCTGATTGCAGCACTTCTGGTCATCACCTTTATCGACCTCGACCATCGCATTATCCCGGATGTCATCTCCCTGCCCGGCATTCCCATCGGCCTGGCCGCCAGTTTCGGGCTGACCGAGGTGAGTCCGCTGCAGTCGTTGATCGGCATCCTGGCCGGGGGCGGCAGCCTGTTCCTGGTGGCGTGGGGCTATCAGCTGGTCACCGGCCGCGAGGGCATGGGCGGCGGAGACATCAAGCTGCTGGCCATGATCGGCGCTTTTTTCGGATGGCCGGGCGTGTTGTTCACCATTTTCACGGCCTCGCTGACCGGCACGCTGGCGGGAATGGCCGTGATCCTGCGCCAGCGCGCGGACATGAAGCTGGCGGTGCCCTTCGGGCCCTTTCTGGCCATCGGCGCTATCGGCTACGCGTTCATCGGGCCCGAGACACTGGCGTGGTACCTGCAGTGGATGAAGCATTGAGTCCCGCATGAAAATCGCCCTGGTCTCCGACATCCACGCCAACATGGACGCCTTCGAGGCGGTGCTGGCCGACATTGACCGCGTGAAGGCCGAGGCCGTCTTCAGCCTGGGCGACAACATCGGCTACGGCGCCGAGCCGGAGCGGGTGATTCAAACGCTTCAGGACCGGCGCATCCCCTCGGTGGTCGGAAACCACGAGCTGGCCGCCCGCCGCCCCGGCTTCCTCGACTGGTTCAACCCCACGGCGCGCCAGTCCCTTTCCATGACCTTTCAACAGCTCAGTGCGGCCTCTCTGAAGTGGATTTCCGGCCTGCCCATGCACCGGCAGGTGGGCGATGGCCGGCTGGTGCACGGGTTCCCGCCCGACTCAGCGACGCTTTACCTGTTTCAAATGCCGGGGGCCGAAAAATGCAGGGCCCTGCAGGATATCCCGGAGCGGATCTGTTTCGTGGGTCACACCCACCTCCTGGAGCTGATCCGCCTGGACGGCGGCAGTCTGGCCGATGTCCGCTTCGTCGAAGGCCTCAACCGCCTTGAGCCGGCGCTTAAATTTTTCGTCAACATCGGCAGCGTCGGCCAGCCGAGGGACGGCGATCTGCGGGCCAAGTACGTGGTCTGGGATCCGGACGCCGACACGCTGGAGATGCGCTGCGTGCCCTACGACTCCCGCGCGGCGGCCGCCAAGATCATCGCGGCCGGGCTGCCCGAAGCTCACGCTCGCCGGCTGCTGGAATGAAACGCATCGGCAAGTACATCATTCGCGGCCTGCTGGGCCGCGGCGGGATGGGAAAAGTGTTTCTGATCGAAATCCCGCCGATCGGCAAGATCGCGGCCCTCAAGTGGCTGGACCCCCACCCCGTGCTGGCGTCCCTGCTGGGCCCCGAGCGCGTGCGCGAGCTGTTTTTGGCCGAAGCGGTCACCATGTCAGGCCTTCATCACCCGAACATCGTCGCCATCCGGGACTTCGGCGATGCCGACGGCCGGCCGTTTTACATCATGGACTATTTTTTCTCCAACCTCGGCCGCCTGATCGGTGAAACCCGGCGCACCGAGGAGCCCTCCCGGACGATCCGTCTGGACCGGGCGATTGAACTGACCCGCCAGACGCTTACCGGGCTCGCCTGCCTGCACCACTTCGGCATCGTCCACCGCGACATCAAACCGTTCAACCTCCTGATCGACGCGCATGCCACGGTCAAGATCTGCGACTTCGGCCTCTCCCGGCTGCACGGGGAGCCGGCGGCCGCCCCGACTCAGCTAAAGGTCGGATCGCCCTGGTATGCGGCACCGGAGCAGGAAGCCGACCCGGATGCGGTCGATCCCCGCGCCGACCTCTACGCCGTCGGCGTCACCTTGGTTCGCATGCTGACCGGGGCGCTCCCATCCGACCCGCCGGCTCCACCGAGCGCCGCCCATCCGGACCTGGACGAGG
>JBGSTS010000053.1:0-8544 GCA_041736435.1 Desulfobacterales bacterium
GCCGACGGGGTCTCCGGCGCTGGCCGGGCGGCCTCCCCCGGCGAAGTCGCCTGCGCGGCTCCCCGCAATGTCTCAGCATGCACGAAGCAAATCGTGCGGCCATGCCTGAACCGAACCAGCCGGCGCTCCTTCACCAGCCAGTCGACGGCATCATCGACCTTCTTGCGCACTTCCCCCGCGCAGCCCTTCTCGAGATCCCTTTTTACCAGCAGTTCGATGGCGCCCCCGCGGCCCGGCTTTTCGGAAAGCGCATTTTTTTCGATCCGCTCGCAGGCCCGTTCAAGGGGGTTGAAGTGTTCGATGAGAACGAAGCAGGTCCGGGTCGCCGTGCCGAGATTGGCGACCTTGCGTTCGGCGATGAGCTCAAGCAGGGCCTGGGCCGCTTTGCCTCTCCCGGCCTTGAGGCCGAGCTTGCCCTTGGTCAGCCCGGCCGGCCCGGCCTCACGAAGTTTGAACAGCAGCTTTTCCACCTGGTTCTCCAAAGTTTCAACCGGCATGTTCAGCCTTTCTCAACCGACAAGCCCCACCTCCATAACGGCACAGGCCCCTCAACCTCTGCAGTTTATGATAGCCTTTTAATCTCATCTTGATCAAGGGCAAACATAAACCCTGCGGCGAACGTAGCGATAGCCTTTGAGACCCCATCCATGGTACAAAATGCGGGTGGGCAGGCGCTTGCTCCCCTTTCTGGATCATGGTTGGCGCTGCGATTCAGAAACATGCACGTGTGTCCGCATTTTTTTTGCTTATTAATCGTCGCATAATAGTCTTTACAATATCATTCCGGCGGAAGCCGGAATCCATTGGCCTGATGGATGCCGGATCAAATCCGGCATGACGATACTATTTCGAGACAGTTAATAAAAGCACGCTTCACCCGGTTGAATCTTTTCTGATTCCAGCCCCGCGGCGCTGCGTGCTCGAGGAAAGGAGTGCCGATGTCCGACCGCCGCCGGGAATTTCTTTCAGGGGCTCGGGACACGCTGCCGCTGCTGCTGGGGGCGTTTCCGTTCGGGATGATCTATGGCGCCCTGGCGGTCCCATCGGGCCTCTCCCCGGCTGCAACGATGGCCATGTCGGCCCTGGTTTTCGCAGGAGCGTCCCAGTTCATCGCCGTGGGGCTGGTGGCCGCACACACACCGGTGGCGATCATCGTTGCGACGACTTTCATTGTCAACCTCCGGCACATGCTCTACAGCGCCACGCTGCTGCCCCATCTGAAGCAGCTGCCCCAGCGCTGGCGGGCCCCGCTGGCTTTCTGGCTGACCGATGAAACCTTCGCCGTCGCGGTGCGCCGCTACGCGCGCAAGGATTCAGCCAACAGTGCGCACTGGTATCAGCTGGGCTCATCCATCGCCATGTACGTGAACTGGCAGTTCTGGACCCTCCTGGGCATGATCGTGGGGGACCGGATTCCCGACGCCTCGAGCTGGGGCCTGGACGTGGCCATGCCGGTGACCTTCATCGGGATGATCATCCCGTTCGTTAAAACGATCCCGATGGCGGTCTGCATCCTGACCGCAGGCGCCGCGGGGCTGCTCACCCTGGGGCTGCCCTACAAGCTGGGGATCCTCGCTTCGGCCCTGGCCGGAATCGCCGCCGGAATGGCGGCGGAGCGCGCCCGCAGAAAACCGAAAGGGGCACGTGCGGCATGACGGCGGCGGAAGTGCTGATGATTTTGGGAATGACAGGGGTGACCTTTGGGGTGCGCTATTTCCTCTTCGCCCTTGCGGAGCGCGTCCGCATGGCGCCCTGGATCGAGGCCTCGCTCAAGTTCATTCCGCCCGCCGTCCTGAGCGCCATCATCCTTCCCGCGGTGCTCCTGCCGCGGGGGGAGTGGGAGATCTCTCTCTCCAACCCTTACCTGGTGGCGGCGGTCGTCACGACCGCGGCGGGGGTTATGACCCGAAACCTGCTCGCGACGATCGCGATCGGGCTCTTCGCCTTTTTTGCATACCGGCTGATCGCCTTCACGTTTTAAAACCGGCACAGGCGATCCGCAGGGCTCGAGGATGGATCTTGAGCTGGATGGGGGTGGTTCCGATCAGCTCTCCTTCGGCTTCCACGCCGACGGCCGGCTCGGCCGCCAGTTCGACCCGGCGCGCATAGCGGCTGCGCACCTTGGGATGCCCGATATGCCGGCCGGCGTAAATCTTCGGCAGGAGCCGCAACAGTTCGAACCGCGTCAGCCGCTCGTCCCAAACCACCTGAAACCGCCCAGACCCGGGCATGCCGCCCGGGGTGATCAGCATACCGGCTCCGAAACTCTTTCCCAGGCCGACAGCGAAAATCAAGGCCGTTGCATCGATCGGATCTCCGTCAACCGCGCCCTTTAGCGAAGAGGATCTTGCCTGCACCATCTCGTGCAGGCTGGCGATCAGGTATGGGATCCTGCCCCTGAATTTGATGCGCTGGCGCTGGAAACGGTCGATGACGGCGGCGTCAAAACCAAAGCCCAGCACATTCAAAAAAATGCGGTCCAGCGGCCGGGCGTTAAACCCGTTCAGCCGGCAGACACCGACCGCCACGGGAACGCATGGTTCGGCCAGCGCGGTTGCCAGTTTGGCGTGCAGCGTGGCCCCCAAGCTGAAATTGCGCACGTAATCGCAACCGGTCCCGACGGGCACAATGCCGACGCTGGGCAGCTCCCCCCCGGCCTCCCACCACAAACCGTTGATCACCTCGAACAGCGTGCCGTCCCCGCCGACAACGACCACGCGCTCGATGCCTTCCCTCCGGGCCTTCGCCGCGAGCAACTCCGCATGCCGGGGCCCCTCGGTCCACCAGGACGCCAAAAGCCCATCGCTCTCCGCCAGAGCCGCCAGAAGGCCTGGCCACGTGCGGGAAGCCTGCCCCCAGCCGGCAACGGGGTTCACGATGGCGACTGTTTTCATGTAATGAAAAGACTCTTCGAAGAGAAGTTGAGATCGCTGGTGAGGTTGACCCGCCGCCGCAGGCCGGCCTCGTCCCCGGGCGTGGGGATGTGGGTCATGTGCGCCTCGCAGTTTTCCAACTCGTTCAGGTAGCGGTCCTTGTCGAAGCCGACCCCACCGTTCATGCCCGCTTCCCTCCGGCCGCCTGTCGGCGGATCATCCGCTCAACCTGATCGGCTGCCTATTTTCTCTTTTGCTTTTGCTGGCCGACACGTACTTTTTCTTCGCGTTCCTTGATTTCAAGTTTGGCGTGAGTGGCCGACGGGCAGACACCCATGCGCCATTTGGCGGCCGGTACGGCCCAGATGCGGCAGAACTCACCCTCGATGTTCTCGCAGCCGGCGCATTTATCGACGATGGGGTTCTTGACAGGCTGATTCGTGGCCATGCATCACCTCCTTTGGGTTAAGCGCATACACGCGCCCGAAAAGACAACGGATTCGGCTACCACCCGAACCCGTTATTCCTTGTGAAAAAATGGTGCCGGAGGGCAGACTCGACTCCCGCGACGAAACCGCTTGACACTACCGACTGCAATCATTGAAAAACCGCTCCGATCTTACCGGCTATTTTTGACGTTGTGTAAGCCCTTCGGGTCGTTATTTCAAGATTTTTTTGTTGGGGTTGAGTTTCGGTGTGAGTGGATCGGCCCCCCTGTAAAACAGAACCTTCGCTTGACATAACCCCAGGCCCGATTAGGTTGGTGTTGAACCAAAAAAATAAAAACGGTGCACGGATCGATATCGCCCACATTCTCCCCGGCAGAGCACTGAAGCATACACCCATGGACACCCCACACATCAGAGTTGCCATCATCGATGACAGTCCCAAATTCCGAAAGCAGCTGGCGAAGCTCATCGGTAAGGAGCCTGACCTCTGTGTGGTGGCAGAGGTCGAGACTGGTCATGCCGGGATCAAGGAGCTGGAGAACCAAAAACCGGACGTGATCCTGATGGACAAAAACAATCCCTTCACCGAAGGTCTGGAGGCCACCAGCATGATTGTATCCAGGTTCCCAGACACCAGGATCATTGTCTTGTCCATGCCTTCGAAAGGCTCCATGACAGCCAGCGCATGCCAGACGTTTGCCTGCTACTCCATGTGTGAGAACTGCAGTGCCAAGGAGATCCTGGCGGCAATCAGAGAAGATCAATAACTTCATAACCGCAATCGCACCTGTTTTCATGATTTTGGTTTTCATCGCGTCCTCCTGTCCCCGTTGAATTTAACCCGATTCGAAGGGGCAATAGGCAGAAGGGGTTACAAGGGTTTCAGCGAGCGCATGGAACCGGTGAAGGCGAGTGGTGGTTAGGCGGAAATTTTTTCCTGGAAATAGTGTCGTCTGATGTGAATGTACAGCGCAAAGCCCCACCAGCAGAGCAAAAGGACCATATACGCCATCATAAAATACTGAATAAGCTGCTCCCTGGGTACCACGCCGACGATCTCGCGTGTCACGGTGAGCTGCGCAATAATATAATCGTAAAATGTTTGAGGAGACAGCATCAGCTGAATCTTGTCAAGCGTGTAAACGGCTGTAGTTGCCATGAAGGCCCAATATCCCCACGGTGTTGCGGTCCACATTCCGATGCCACTCAGGACATAAAGTGCAGCGAATACGAAATGATAGAATACCGCTGCGGCTCCGGCTCTCACGCCTCCGAAAAGCGCCACAGCAGAGCTGAAATCCACGATCTCGAAAACCGCAGAAGCCAGGAAAAAGACAGCGGCAGTGCGAATTGTGGCCCGACCTTTCACCTTTGGCGCCATTGACATCATCTCTTTTCCGGGATCTTCATGTTTGGAGTAACTGCGGTTACGCAACGGGTTACCGCAACCGAGCCTCGGCACACCAAAAAACCAAGGCCGGTCAGCGTGCTTTTTGCTGTACCGGCCTTAGCTTATACCACAAGTGGTGCCGAAGGGGAGACTCGAACTCCCACGAGGGAACCCTCACTAGACCCTGAACCTAGCGCGTCTACCAGTTCCGCCACTTCGGCACAAAAGAATTGATTTACCTTACGACCTGAATTATTTATTAAGTTTCTCAGTACATGTCAAGCGGATTGTTATTGCGGAGAAACACAGGGTATGCGGATTTTCAACCAGTTGGACAGCATCACGGAACCGTTCAAGAACCCCGTCATCACCATCGGCAATTTCGACGGGGTTCACATCGGCCACCAGGCCTTGTTCTACGAGGTGATCGAAAAGGCGCACATGCTCGATGGCACCTCGCTTGCGATGACCTTCGAACCGCACCCGCTGCGGGTGCTGAAGCAGAACAACCGTCCGCCGCTGATCACCCTGCTGGAGCAAAAGGTGGAGCTGATCGAACGCTCCGGCATCGAGGTGCTCATCTGCGTGCCCTTTAACCGGCAGTTTGCGGCCATGCCGGCCGATGTTTTCGTGGAAGAGATGCTGGTTCGCAGGATCGGCATGAAGGCGATCGTGGTGGGTGAGGATTATGCGTTCGGCAAGAACCGGCAGGGCAACATCGACCTGTTGAAATCCCTCGCCCCGCGGCTCGGCTTCGAGGTGATCGTCACCAGCATGGTCCGCACGGTGCGCGGTATGTCCGAGCGCATCAGCAGCACGGCCATCCGCGAGCTCATACTGGGGGGCAAGGTGGAGCAGGCGTGTAAAATGCTCGGACGGCGATTCCAGGTGCGGGGCACGGTGGTTCCCGGCCGGGACCGTGGCGGGCGGTTGCTGGGCGTGCCCACCGCCAACCTGGCGCTCGAGGACGAGCTGTGCCCCAAGAGCGGGATCTACGCCGTTACGGTGGACGTGCGTGGGAACTCGCACGGGGGTGTCGCCAACATCGGCTACAGCCCGACCTTCGACGACCGGCAGTTCACGGTGGAGGTTCACATCCTGGATTTCAACGAATCGATCTATGGGGAGAAAATCCGCGTCAACTTCGTCCGCCGCTTGAGGGACGAGATGAAGTTCGAAGGCATCGACGCCCTGCGGCACCAGATCGAGACAGACATCGATGCGACCCGCCGGGTGTTTTCCGAGGGGAACGCGGCGTTCGCCTGCTAATAGTTCCGGCCGGCGTCCCGCGTGGTCCTGCCCGACCCACAACAGGTGCGATCATGAACTATAGCCCCACCAACAACCGGGCGGAATCCGTCTTGACCAGCCCCAAGCTCAAGATACTGACATACCCGGACGAGATTCTGACCCACGCGGCCAAACCGCTCGCCAACATCGACGGGCGGGTGCAGGAGTTGATCGACAAGATGGCCCAGGCCATGTACGAGGCGCCGGGGGTCGGTCTGGCATCGATCCAGGTGGGCTGGGAGGAGAGTCTGCTGATCTACGATATTTCCCCGCGCGAGGAGAACCGTGCGTTGAACGTGCTCGTCAACCCCCGCATCATCGAAAGTGAAGGGGAGATGGTCTCGGAGAACGAGGGCTGCCTGAGCGTGCCCGACTACCGCTCGGACGTCAAGCGGGCCGAGCGCGTGCTGGTGGAGGGCTTCGACCGCCACGGCAAACCGGTTCGCATCGAGGCCGACGGGCTGCACGCCATCGTCCTGCAGCATGAAATGGACCACCTCAACGGCAAGCTGTTCATCGACCGGATCAGCTCGCTCAAGCGCGAACTCTACAAGCGCCGGGTCAGGAAGGCGTTGAAGAACAGTGACGACTAGCTACACGATCGGCTTCATGGGCACCCCGGCGTTTGCCGTCCCGGCCCTGGCCGCTTTGCACGGGGCCGGCCACCGCATCGCCCTTGTGATTACGCAGCCGGACAAACCCAGGGGACGCGGCCGCAGGGTGGAGCCGCCGCCGGTCAAACAGACGGCCATAAAGTTGGGTCTGGCGGTGATTCAGCCGGCCTCGCTGCGCGATGAATCGGCCCTCGCCCGGCTGTCAGGACTGGAGGCCGATTTTTTCGTCGTGGTCGCTTTTGGTCAGATCCTGCGCAGCAACGTTCTCGCTGTGCCGCGGCTCGGGTGCATCAACGTGCACGCCTCGCTCCTGCCCCGCTACCGGGGACCGGCCCCCATCCACTGGGCGCTGATCAACGGCGACACCGAGACGGGGGTAACGACCATGCTGATGGACAAAGGCCTCGACACCGGCGACATCCTGATGACGGCGCGGGAGCCCATATTGCCGGAGGACACGACCGGAAGCCTTCAAAATCGATTGGCTCGTTTAGGAGCCGGTCTCCTCCTGCAAACCCTGGAGGGCTTTGAAACCGATGCGCTACGCCGCACCGCCCAGGACCACGACCAGGCGACCTACGCACCGCTTCTGAAGAAAAACGACGGCCGTATCGACTGGGCCAAGCCGGCAGCGGCCATCGAGCCATTCATCCGCGGCATGACCCCGTGGCCGGGCGCCTCCACGTTCTGGGAGGGCACGCGTATCAAGGTGTTCCGGGCCAGGGTGGTGCCGGCCGTGGACGCCGCGCCGCCGGGAACGGTGGTACGGGTTTCCGCAAGCGAATTGGCGGTTGCCACCGCAGACGGTGAGCTCTCCATCCTCGAACTCCAGGGCGCCTCCGGCAGCCGCATGCCGGTTTCCGACTTTTTGAGGGGCCACCGGATCCCCCTCGGGGCCACGTTCAATTGATATCCGGACAACCCGCCGCACGCAGCCGGCGGCCGGCCGCACTGCAGCTGCTGAAGCCATGACCTCCGCCGCACCGATCGTTCGCAAACGGATCACACCTTCGGCGAGCCCCGATGCGCGCAGCCTGGCTGTTTCGCTTCTGACCGAACTGAGTCACGGGCGGCGGACCCTGGACGCCATGCTGGATGAGATCGGAGACGCTGCCGGCCTGCCCGACCGCCGCGATCGCGACTTCTTCAATGCCCTGGTGTTCGGTGTGCTCAGGTGGCGGGGCCGCCTGGATTTCATCCTGGCCCGTTTTTCGAAAATGCCTCCTGCCAGAATCGAACCGACGGTCATGAACATTCTGCGGGTCGCCCTTTTCCAGCTGACCCATCTTACGCGGGTACCCCCGTCGGCCGCCGTGAACACCGCGGTCGACTTGGCCAAAGAGATGTCGAACCCGAGGGCGGCCGCCTTCGTAAATGCCGTGCTGCGCAAGGCAGCGGCCGGGCACGCGGGGATCGGGTTCCCGGACTTCGACCAGGCGCCGGTTTCCTCCCTGGCGGCAGAGCACTCCCTGCCGGAATGGCTGGTCGAACGCTGGCTCAGGCGCTACGGTCCGCCGGAGGCCCGGGCCCTTTGCGAATCGCTCAACGCCATACCGCCCCTGACCCTGCGCACCAACACGCTCAAAGCCTCCCGCCCGGAGCTGATGCAGGCGCTCCAGGGCCAGGCCGAAACGGTGGAGAGCGCAGGCATTGCGCCGGACGGGGTCATCGTGCGCAACCTCCGAACGAAGCTGACCGAGCTTGCAGCGTTCCGGGACGGCTGGTTCCAGGTGCAGGACGAGGCGGCCCAGCTCGTCTCGGTCCTGCTCGCGCCCCGGCCGGGAGAGACCGTGCTGGACCTCTGCGCGGGCCGCGGCGGCAAGACAGGCCACATCGCCCAACTGATGGGCAATCGGGGGGCGATCGTCGCCGTGGACTCCAACGCCGGGCGGCTGGCACAGCTGCGCGGGGAGATGCGCCGGCTGGGG
>JBGSTS010000131.1:0-18606 GCA_041736435.1 Desulfobacterales bacterium
CCAGGCCTGCCGCCGGCAACCGTGGCCGGTCTCGAAAAACGAGGGCACCGCATGGTCCTGGGCGAATCCGCATCCCTGTTCGGCGGCGGGCAGCTGATCAGCCGGCTGCCGGACGGCTACCTGGCCGCATCCGACCCGCGCAAGGACGGGCAGGCAGCCGGCTTTTGAGAGGCACCATTTTCGAGACGCATTTTGTCATCACCGATGCAATTGCGCCCGGCGCCATCACGCTGCGGCCGCTGGAGATTATGTTGGACAAAAATCAAAAATGGTTTTAAAGAGCACGTCATCCGCTCACAGCAATTCGGTTACAGGAGAGACGCACCATGCCGGTATTGGGATTCATTGGCGCCGGGCCCGTCGGCACCACTTTCGCCGTGAGGCTTTCAGAACAGGGGTACCGAGTAGCGGCCGTGGCGGACATCTCGGCCGCATCCGCCCAACGCCTGGCCGAGCGCGTGCCCGGCTGCAGGGTCTGCGCGGAGAACCAGGCCGTGCTGGAAGCCGCCGACATCCTCTTTATCACCACGGCGGACGACGTCATCGCCACGGTTTGCTCCGGCATGGAATGGCGGACGGGCCGGACCGCAGTTCACTGCAGCGGCGCAAGCACGGTGCAGTCGCTCGAGGCCGCCCGGCAGCAGGGCGCTCTCGTCGGCTCCATTCACCCCTGCCAATCCTTCTCGGGCATCGAGCAGGCGATCGCAAACCTGCCGGGCTCCACCTTCGGCATCGAAGCCGAGGAGCCCGTCCGCACAACGCTGACCGGCATGGCGCGGGCGCTGAAGGGCGACATTGTCTATCTCAGCTCCGAGGACAAAATCCTCTACCACGCGGCGGCGGCCATTGCCTGCAACTACGTCACCACCCTCGTCAAGCTTGCGACCGGCCTGTGGCAAAACTTCGGCAAGAGCTCGGCCGATGGGATCAAGGCCTACATGCCGCTGCTGCGGGGGACGCTCAACAACATGGAGACCGTCGGCTTCCCCGACTGCCTGACCGGCCCCATCGCCCGAGGGGATGTCGCTACCATCGGCCGCCATCTCGGCGCTTTGGAGAAATCCGCGCCCGACCTGCTCTCCCTATACAAAGAGCTCGGCCGCTTCACGGTACCGATCGGGCAGAAGAAAGGGACCTTGTCCTCCGCTAAAGCCGATGAAATCATGCAGCTGCTGACACAGTAAATGCCCGACTTGCTTTTTCACTCGCTGCCGGTTGCTCATGTCAGCCTGCTCTGCATGGACGGGTTACCCATCCAATGCCTCTGAGAATTCTGAACAAGATGAAAAAGGGGGTCTATTACCCAGGCCACCTTCTGGGACACCGTGAGGTGCTGACCGACTTGGCGACCCAGGGGCTCATCGAGCGCATGGATGCCTCGTTTCTGTGCGGCCCGGACAGCGAGCCGGCCTACTGCCTGACGCCCGCCGGCTGCCGCCTGAAAAAAGGATCGGCCCGCAGGCCGCCTACCGATGCAGCTGAACGATAGCCCCACAGAGCGCAGCACGGCCGCCACCGATTTGCTGCTCAGCCTGGCCGCCGTCTTCGGCCTTGGTTTTTTGCAGTCGTCTCAGCCGGGGGGGTCGTGGCGCATCGAGCTCTGGTCCTGGCCGTTTGGCCTCATTGCCGGTGCGGCCGCGCTGGGTGCGCTCTACCACGGGCTCATCCTGCCGCAGACGCTTCGCGCGCAGATCTGGCAGGCCCTGACGTTTCTGCTGGGTATGGCGCTGGCCCTCTTCGGTGTCGGCCTGACGCACGATCTCCTCGGATTTGAGGCCGGCCGCTGCAGTTTGCCGCTGTGGCTCGCGGCAGGTGCCGCGCTGTATTTGGCCGGCCGGCGTTTCAGCGGAATGTTTCTGGTGTTCATTGTGTTCGAGGGGGTGGTCCTGGCGGCGGCCCTCATCGGCTACACCTGGCTGGCCGTCTCCGGTGCATTGAACGGCGCCGGCTGGGTGGCGGCCGGCGTATGGGTGAGCGTCCTTGCCGCCGCCGCGCAAACGTTCAAGCGCCTGCGCCTCAAATGGATCTGGGAATTCGACCACAATGGGATTTTTCATCTCGTGCAGACGGCGGGCCTGGTGCTCTTAAGCAAGGGCATCGCCGGGGGTGGGTAACGCGTGAGTCTGGAGCCCATTACCGATGACATGGTCCTCGAACTCAAACGGCTCCGTTTCGGCCCGCCTGTTTCGCAGGTCTACAACCCGCTAGCGTATGCCCGGGCGCCGTATCGGGAGTATCTGCGCCGCTTCGGCCGGCGGCCCCGGCCGATCGTCCTGGTGGGGATGAACCCGGGCCCGTGGGGCATGGCCCAAACCGGCGTGCCGTTCGGTGAGATCAGCGCCGTACGCGACTGGATGGGCATCGAAGCCCCCGTCGGCACACCGGACCGGCTGCACCCCAAACGGCCGGTAACCGGCTTTGCCTGCACACGCCGCGAAGTGAGCGGCCGGCGTCTCTGGGGCTGGGCCCGGAAAAATTTCGGAACCGCCGATAATTTTTTCAAACGCTTCTTTGTGGCCAACTACTGCCCCTTGATGTTCATTGCAAAAAACGGCGCCAACCTGACGCCCGACAAGCTCACGGCATCGGACGCCAGGCCGCTTTTTGCCGCTTGCGACCGCGCGCTGCGCCGCACCATCGAAACCCTGGAGCCCACCCATGTCGTGGGCATCGGCCGGTTTGCCGCCGAACGCGCCCGCCTCGCGCTGAAAGGGTTGGAGGTGAACGTCGGCGCCATCAGCCATCCGAGCCCGGCCAACCCCAGGGCCAACCGCGGGTGGGAGGCCCTCATCACGGGCGAATTGACCGCCATGAGCATCGTGGTTTGAGGTTTTATGCAGCAATTCGACACCACGCCGGCCGTGCCTGCGCTGGCCTTGCTTCTAACCGCGATTCTGATCTCCGGCTGCACGGCCTCCCACCCCTCGACGGTGCAGGGCGAGGTACAGATCACCTCGAAAATTGCATCGCTTCAGAGCAGTCTCAAGGGGTTGGGGCCGGAGTCCGATCCCGCCGAGGCCCGCCGCCTGGCGGAAACGGCCGTCATCCATGCGCTGCGGCTCGCCGAGGAGTATCGCGTGGTTCCGCCGGCTCGCTGGCACAACCTTCTGATTCAAGCGGGCCTTCGGGAACGCGGGCTGTGTTTTCACTGGACGGAAGACCTGATAAAGCACTTGCAAGCCCTGCAGCCGGAAACCTACGAGCTGCACTGGGGGGTGGCCCACCGAGGCAACGAGCTGCGGGAACACAACAGTGTGGTCATCACCGCTTTGAACCAACCGTTCCAAAAGGGCCTCGTGCTCGATCCCTGGCGCAACTCCGGCGACCTCTTCTGGGTCATGGTCGACCGCGATGTGTATCCGTGGGAGCCCCTGCCGCGCGAGGCGTGGTGAAACAATGGAAACTGCTCTCGATGCTCTTTTTGCAAAGGTGACGGAGGCCGCCGGCCGCTTGGATGGAGTGGCCAACGTCACACCGGTCATGACCTCGCGCACCCTGAACGAGTGTTTGGGGGCAACGGTCTTTCTGAAATGTGAAAATTTTCAGCGCATCGGCGCATTCAAGTTCCGTGGGGCCTACAACGCCATGTCACGCCTGTCGCCCGAAGAGCGGTCGCGCGGGGTCCTGACCTTCTCATCCGGCAACCATGCCCAGGCCGTGGCCTTGACGGGCCGGCTTCTGGGGATCGACACCACCGTGGTCATGCCGCAGGATGCGCCTGCCATCAAGCGCGAGGCGACGCAAGCCTACGGTGCCCAAGTCATCCTTTACGACCCGCAGCGCCGCAGCCGCGAGGAGATCGCCCACGAGCTTCAGCGGCAACAGGGGTTTACCCTGATCCCGCCCTACGACCATATCGACGTCGTCGCCGGCCAAGGAACCGCCGCCCTGGAGCTTTGCCGGCAGGCAGGCGGCATCGACCAACTGCTCGTGCCCTGCGGGGGCGGCGGTTTATTGAGCGGCTGTGCCATCGCCGCCAGAGGCATGAACCCGAACTGCACGGTCATCGGCGTCGAGCCCGAAGTGGCCGATGACGCCACGCGCTCGTTTTACAGCGGCACCCTGCAAATGGTTAAGAACCCTCCGACCATTGCCGACGGCACCCGCACCCCTTCCCTGGGCAGGATCACCTTCCCCCTGGTTCTCAGTTACGTGAAGGAAATGCGCACGGTCTCCGAGAAGGCCATCATAGAGGCCGTACGGGTGCTTTTCTTTCGCCAGAAACTGGTGGTCGAGCCATCCGGCGCGCTGGGATTGGCCGCCCTCTTGAGCGGGAGCGTCCGGGCCCAGGGCCGCGTGGGGGTCATCCTCAGCGGCGGCAATATCGACGGGCCGACCATGACGCAAATCCTGGCGGGAGTACCGGAGGTGGACGGGTGAAAATCTACACGGGCAGCGGTGATCACGGTGAAACCAGTCTGTTCAGCGGCGAGCGAGTGGCGAAAGACCATGAGCGCATCGAGGCGTATGGCGACCTGGACGAGCTCAATTCGGCCATCGGCGCCCTGGCCGTTTCGTTGCCCGCACAGGCCGGTGATGTGCGCCCCGAGCTCGAAGCCATCCAGGCGGATCTGTTTACCATCGGCGCCTGGCTCGCCACCTCCCCCGGCGCGGCGGCCGCCGGCTCCCTGCCGCCGATCGACCTAGAGGCTGCATCGACCCTCGAACGATCCATCGATCGGATCAACCAGGCCCTTCCTCCCCTGACGGGGTTCATCGTGCCCGGCGGCAGTCCGCCTGCAGCCTGGGCCCATATCGCCCGCACCGTCTGCCGCCGGACCGAGCGGCGCGTGGTGAAGCTTTCGGCAGGAAGCCCAGCGAATGCGTCCGCCGACCCGGTGCAGCGTTCCATTGTCTATCTAAACCGGCTGTCCGACTACCTTTTCGTCTTGGCCCGGCACCTCAACCGCATCCAGGGCATCGAGGACCGATTATGGAAGCGGTGATTGCCGAGCCGCCCGGCCACCGCGGCCCCGCTTCGTTTCGGGCGCCCGTCATCGCCCACCGCACCCTCGCCCACAACGCCTTCGAACCCTCCCTTGCAAAACCCATCAACTTCACGTTTACTCCGGGCGAGCAGGTGCGCCTGAGCCACGGGGGGCTGAGAGAGACTATTCCATCGCTTCGGCGCCGACCCAGGACCGCATCCGGCTTTGCATCCTACGACCTCTATCTGTGCGGACGGCAGGAGATGATCCGGGATGCGACGCTTATGGCCGACGAGAGATTCCCCGGGTCCTTGGTGTTTTCAGAATTTTTTTATTAGCCATTGCCGCAAATTCGTTGCAGCGGCGGGAGGACGAGGATGAGCATAACGTTTGCAGTGACTCAGAAGGAGGCAGTCATCCTGGACCCCGGCAACGCCATGCAACAGAAAGCCATCCCTGTCGAGGTCCGCACCGACCCCCTCACAGGCCGAACGTCCCGCATCTGTCATTTTCGCGCTCTCCGGTTCGAAGTACCCAACCTCACGCGGCTGATCGACGCCTCGCAGAGCACCTGCCCCTTCTGCCCGGACAAGCTGCTCGCGCTCACTCCTTGCTTTCCCGCCGAAATCGCCCCCGCCGGCCGTCTTTTCCGCGCGGACATGGTGCTGTTTCCCAATATCGCCCCCTACGACGGCCTGGGAGCCGTTGCCACTCTCGGCCGCCGCCATTACATCCCCATGGCGGAAATCGAGCCGGAGCGCATCGCGAACGGGCTGCAGTTAGCTCTTGATTTCTTCCAGCGCGTCCACGCCATCCGGCACCCCGAAGGCGTCTACTATTTGCTGAGCTGGAACTACATGCCGGCTTCCGGCAGTTCGCTCATTCACCCCCATCTGCAGATATTCGCAAGCTCATCGGCCCCGAACCAGTTGCGCGAGGAGCTTGCCGCTGCAAAAACCTATGCGTCGCTTCACGGCACCAATTACTGGGACGACCTGGTGGCGGCGGAGAAAGCCGGCGGGCAGCGCTACCTTGGACAGATGGACCGCATCGAGTGGCTGGCGAGTTTTGCGCCCTTCAGCGTCGTCGGGGACGTGGTGGGCGTAGTCACGGAGGCCCGGACGATGCTGGACCTGAACGCGGACGATCTGACAGGCATTTCCAAAGGCCTCACGGCGGCCATGGCGGCTTACGACCAGATGGGCATTTATAATTTCAACGTTTGTTTTTTTCCGGGCGCCGAAGGGGATGAGTTCGCACGGCTGCACCTGGTCTTCTCGCCGCGTATCTACTACAATCCGGTGCTGGCCACACCGGACACGACTGCCCTGCGAACTCTCTACAACGAAAGCATTTGCGTGGGATTTCCGGAAGAGATCGCGGCCGGAGTCCGAGCGGAATTTCAAGCCCGCAAATAGGTGTGCCGTCTCCCGGGAACCGATTGTCGGCCTGCAGCCAACGGGCGACCCCTGGGCGATGTGCACGGAGGAATCCGCATGCAGCTGCAGAAATTCGACATCCCGGGCCCCGGCGGCCACAGCCTGTCTGCAATCCTGGATCTACCGCTTGACGGCAAACCGCTCGCCTATGCTTTGTTCGCCCACTGTTTCACCTGCTCGAAAAACCTAAAGGCGGTCTACCACATCTGCCGCGCTCTGACTCGGGAGCGGATTGCGGTGCTGCGCTTCGATTTCACCGGTCTGGGCGAAAGCGGCGGGGAATTTGCCGACACAAGCTTGCTCTCCAACGTGGAGGACCTGATCGCAGCGGCCCGCTTTATGGAAACCCGTTTCGAAGGCCCCACGATTTTGATCGGGCACTCTCTGGGCGGCGCCGCCGTGCTGCAGGCCGCACCCGCAATTTCCTCGTCCAAGGCGGTCGTGACCATCGCCACGCCGGCAGACCCCCGCCATGTTTCGAGAGCCCTCGGCCCCGCCGCCGAAACGATTGCCGCCAACGGCGAGGCACAGGTCAACATCTCCGGCCGGAGTTTCGTGCTGCGCAAAAAGTTTTTGGACGACCTGCGCACCATCGACCCGGAGGCCGCCATCCGTGGCCTGAACCGTGCTTTGCTGGTCATGCATTCGCCGACGGATGACGTCGTCGGCATCGAAAATGCAGCCAAAATTTTTGGAGCGGCGCGCCACCCCAAGAGCTTCGTCTCGCTCGACCAGGCCGACCACCTGCTCTCTCACATCGCCGATTCCCGCTACGCCGGCGCTGTCATCGCAGCCTGGGCCAAACGCTACATCGCGCCGTCGGCCGCTGAGAAACCCACCCCGCCGCCGCTGGACAACCGCATCACCGCCCGCACCGGCCCCGGCGGGTTCCTCACGGAGATCCAGGTGAACCGCCACAACCTGATAGCCGACGAACCGGTTTCGGTCGGCGGAACGGACCAGGGTCCCACGCCGTTCGACCTTCTGGTTGCCGCCCTTGGCGCCTGCACCTCGATGACGCTGCGCATGTACGCCGACCGCAAGGGCTGGCCGCTCGAGGCCGCCACCGTTCGACTGAAACACGCCAAGATCCATGCTGCTGCGTGCGAATCCTGTGAAATCGATGAGGGCATGCTCGACCGCATCGAACGCGAAATCGAGATCGAAGGGCCGCTCGACGGCGAACAAAGGCAGCGCCTGCTCCAAATCGCCGACCGCTGCCCCGTGCACAAGACCCTGACGTCTGAGGTGGAGATCAAGACGCGCCAGAGAGCGCCATAACGAAGTCAGCCGTGCCGTTTAACAGATGGGCGAAGACCAGCATTGCCCTTGCGAAAGTGCATGGACTCAGGTTCGATTGCCCGGTGATCAAGCCCCCCGTCTCCATGTGCTACATCACCGGCACCGCAGACCCACTGAATCTGATCGAAGGCGGCGTGCCGAAGCTCGCAACCGGGGCCAGTGACAAAGTCCGCGCAAAAGCGAAGCCACCCGTGCACGAGTCGATCCTGAAGTGGGCCAGGGCAATCGGCTGTCCCGCAGTGCCTGCAGATACGTCCGAAGTCAACGGCGTGCGCACAGAAACCTGCTCTTCCACCACAAACGGCGCGTAGGTCGTCTATATTATGGTCGAAGGACTATAGACCGGGATGGTTTACTTCCTGAAAACGGAAAACAGCTTTCCGAGAACGTTTTCTCCCAGATTGGTAAGTCCCGCCAGCTCGCCCTTGTCAAGCCAGATGCCTTCACAATCCGAACAGCGGTCGATTTTGATCCCGCGATAATCGATCTCCACAAGATGCATGCCGCATTTCGGGCACTGCATGTAATGAAGCTTCTTTAACTGCTCCTTTTCGGAGGCGGCCAGTTTCTGCTGTTTTGCCTGCTCCAGCTTTTTCAGGCGTTCAAATTCGCGGAGAGCGAAATATTCCTCCTCTTTTTCTGTCGGTTGCACGGGCATCTTGTTTCTCCTTGTGTTTGTCCGATGAAAAAATTACGTTGATACGCGTTATATTTACTGGCGCTGGTATGGTGTGTCAATAAAAAATAAAACTTTTAGATCAAAACTATTTTATCATCAACAAAAAGGAACGCTGTGAAATTCTTTTCCTAAAAAATGAGCTGCTTTTTCCATACTTCACAACGCTCCCCTATCGATACAATTGCCATCATACCGATTTATCATAACAATTTTTATCTGCTTGCATTGGCCTCCTTTTTGCTTAGTAATCAGAGAGGAGCCACCTGACTTCAAACACATTCTAAAACCCAAAATGTGCTCAGACCCATAGCGAGGTTAACTTGAAAATGGCAAGAGTCATGCATCTTATGCGGTGCTGACCTGGAGGCTAAAATGGTTTGTCCAGCATGTAACGGTAAGGGGTACGTAAATGAAAACCACCGCGAGTCGGTTTGCCGTGAATGCCAAGGGCGGGGTGAATTCCTTTCAGTCGACCGCGAGAAAAACCAAAAACAGGAGAGCCGGCGAGCTCATCAACCCCGCTAATTTCTGAGCAGTTCACACTCACCGATCAGTTTCCGCCCAATCCGATTTTGAATCATATCTCGAGCCTCTTCGATTTACTATTTCGTTCCTCATGGTGTCACCCCGGATATTATATAGAAATTAGAGGCGGTAGCTGGTATATTTCATGCTCGTTATGTTTTTAAGTTTTGTATTTGCCAGAACATGAAACGATCAGGATGCCTCTCAACAGGCGAAACGGTCTGGTTATGCAATTGCCGATATTGATTTGGCTGATAGCAGGGGCCGCCATCCACGGATTCGGGGGCAACGGGTCGGCCCAGGATTTAGAGCGCAGAGCCGACAGGCTCAAGCCCTGCCCCGACTCGCCCAACTGTGTATCGTCGCTGAGCTCCGACCCGCGGCATGCGATTGCGCCGATCACCTTCAGCGGCTCGGCTTCGCAAGCGCGGCAGAAGCTCCTGGAGGTTATCCGTTCCATGCCGCGGGGGGAGGTCGTGCTCGAGGAGGGGCTCTACCTGCACGTGGAATTCACCTCCGGTGTTTTCCGGTTCGTGGACGATGTCGAGTTTTTCATCGACGAGAAGCAAGGGCTCATCCAAGCGCGTTCCGCTTCGAGAGTGGGCTATTGGGATTTGGGGGTCAACCGCAAGCGGATCGAGGAGATCCGGCGCAAGATGGTGCAGGAAACCGATCCTTGAAGACCGGTTTTTCCGCCCTGGATCGCCCCGAGGTTTTGATGGTTCTCTTCCATATCCGGCGCGAGTTCGGTGGGTCTCATTCGGTGGCCGGCACCGAACCGCTGTTCGACGCCTGCCCCTCGCCTCGCAAACGGCTTCTCCGCATACCGGGCGCCGACCACAACAGCGTCCTTCTGCACGGGCTCGAGGCGCACCTGGCCGCCGTGGTTCAGCCGGTCTCCTCCTCCAGCCATCCTTCGCACGAACGTTTCGCTTTCCACCACCGCACCAGCGGCACGGTGCCAGCGCCCCGCCGCCCTGTCGACGGCACCAGGCGCTTCGGCACCCGGGCCGCTCGCCGTTTTCTGAAATCATGATTTTCCCTTAAGTATTGCAAAGCATTGGACGATATCCTTACCAAACGGCCGCCGCGACGGTCCGCTCAAAATCCACCCATCGAATATGCAGTGGCACTTATGGGATCGGTCCGAATCAAAGAGTTGAAGGCGGGGATGGTCCTGGCGGATGACGTTACGGACATCAAGGGCCGTCTGCTGCTGCCCAAGGGCAAGCCGATCGGCCCCGAACACATCCGGATATTCAAGATCTGGGGCATCCCCCAGGTTCACGTGGCTGGCATCCCGGGAGAGACTGAGGCCCCGGCACCCACCATCGACCCGGCCCGGCTCGAATCGGTCCGCCGGGGCCTGGAGGACCGGTTTCGGCTCACCGACCGCAACCACCCCGCCATCCGGGAAATCTTTTCCCAGGCGCTCCAGGTTAGGGCTGCCGGCTTGCTTCCCGCATACGACCCAGCCGCCCTGCCCGAGCCGGAACCGGAAGCGAACGGACCGGCGGGACCGCGCGAGGATTTCCTGCAGAAGTTCATCGAAAAGGAAATCCTACTGCCGGAGGTCCCTTCGATCGTGTTCGAAATGAACGAGGTGATCTCCAACCCCCTCTCCACCGCCGACCAGATGGCCCACATCATCAACAAAAGCCCGAGCCTCACGGCCCAGCTGTTGAAAATCGTCAACTCCTCCTTCTATGGGTTGCCTTCGCGCGTAGACCGTGTGTCGCTGGCGGTGACCCTGATCGGCACCCGCGAGCTTTCGTCGCTGGCGCTGGGGATCAGCATCATGTCGCTTTTCAAGAAAATCCCAGGCCGCCTGCTGAACATGCAGCTGTTCCTGCAGCACAGCCTGGCATGCGGCATCGTTTCCCGGCTGCTCGCCGCTCACAAAACCATGCGCCAGACCGAGCAGATGTTCACTTCGGGGCTGCTGCACGACATCGGGCGCCTAGTCAGCTTTATCTATTTTCCCGAAGACATCCTGGGGTGCATGCGGCACGCTGCCCGCAAAGGCGTGAGCTTGGTTGCCGCGGAAAAAGAGCTGTTCGGCTGCCATCACGGCCACATCGGCAAGTACATGCTCCATCAATGGCGACTGCCCCTGAGCCTGGAAAACAGCGTGTGCTTTCATCACGAACCGGCGGACGCCCCGGATCCTGCCACCGCTGCCCTGATTCACGTGGCCGACCTGCTGGTGAACGCACTCGGCGTCGGCAGCAGCGGCGAACGATGTGTTCCGCCTCTGGACCCGCGCGCCTGGGAAGCCTCGGGGCTCTCCCCCGACTGTTTTGAAACCGTGGTCCAACAAACGGTTCACCAGTTCAACACCCTGGATTTTCTGCTGCAGACCAAGGCACCATGAGCAACACCCTACGACTGGACCCTGAAAAGCTGCTGACGCGCATCGAGTATCTGGAGGAGAATCGACGGTTCGTCCAGAACGTTCTCGAAATGGCCATCTCCCTGGTGGACTTCCAGGAGAACATCGTCAACAGCTACGGGCCCGAGACCATCCTGGAGGAGGCGGAGAAACGAATCCGCTACCTGATCCCCTTCGAGGCGAACGCCCTGTACCTGGTCAGCCAGGAAAGCTCCGACTTCCAGCTGGCGGTCTGCTCGCCGCCGGACTTTCGACCGCTCATCTCGGCCGAAGTGGAGGAGTTGATCGAAAAGGGCTTCTTTGCCTGGGCCATCCGCGAGCGACGCGGAATCACCGTCGCCTCGCGCAGTCGTGACAAACGCTTCGTGATGCATGTCATCGCCACCCATTCGCGAATCCGCGGCATGTTTATCGGCCAACTCGATGCTGCCCGCCAGCAGGTCCCGGACTCGTCCCTGACCCTGCTTTCGATCCTTCTGCTGAACACGGCCAATGCCCTCGAAAGCCTGGAATTCTGCCGGCTGCTGCGCCACCAGAACTCCGCCCTCGAGCGCAAGGTCGAGGAGCGCACCCACGCCCTGCAGGAATCCGAGCGACAGATGCAGCAGGTGCTCAAGCTCCAGGCCATCGGCACCCTGGCCGGGGGCATTGCCCACGACTTCAACAACATCCTCTTTCCCATCATCGGCTACACGGAACTCGCCCTGGACGATGTCCCCAAGGAGAGTTCGACCTGCAAAAGCCTGCAGGAGGTCCTCAAGGCCGCCAACCGTGCCAAGGAACTCGTCCAGCAGATCCTCACCTTCAGCCGGCAGAACGGCCGAGAGCGCAAGCCGATCCGGGTGTCGGTGATCATTCGCGAGGCCCTGAAGCTCCTGCGGGCCTCCATCCCCAAGACGATCGACATCCTGACGAACATCGACGACACCGCGGGGTGCGTCATGGGCGACCCGACCCAGATTCACCAGGTGATCATGAACCTGGGCACCAATGCCTATCACGCAATGCAGGAGACCGGTGGGCGCATCGAGATCACGCTGGAATCCGTCGATGTCGGCTACGAGGAGACCGTCAGGCGCATCGGCATCCTAATGGGCCCCCATCTACACCTGGTGGTGAAAGACGAGGGGGTCGGCATGGACGCCTCGGTTCTGGAACGCATCTTCGAGCCCTATTACACCACCAAGGAGCCCGGAAAGGGAACCGGCCTGGGGCTTTCTGTCATCCACGGCATCGTAAAGAACCACGGCGGTTTCATCACGGTGGAGAGTACGCCCGGACGCGGGAGCAGCTTTCATGTCTACCTACCTGCGATCGGGGACGTCGACGAGGAGATCCCGAGCGATGCGAGCTTTTCGGGGACGGTCGGTGAGGAGCGCATCCTGCTCGTCGATGACGAGGAGCAGATTGCCGCCATGGAGAAGCAGATCCTGGAGAAGCTCGGCTACCATGTGACCGCCTGCAGCGGCAGCGACGAGGCGCTCTCGATCTTCTCCTCGCACCCCGACCAATTCGACCTGGTGATCACGGACATGACCATGCCGCACATGACCGGTGAGGTCCTGGCCCAGAAGCTGATGGGCATACGGCCGGGATTGCCGGTGATTCTGTGCACCGGCTACAGCGAAATGATCACTGAAGAAAAGGCGGTGACCATGGGGATTCGCAAATTTGTGCTCAAGCCGGTCATCAAGGACGAGTTGGCCGCCGCGGTCCGCAGTGCGCTGGAATCATGCCCCCCGCGGTGGCCGGCGCGAGCACCGGCCGCCCCCGCCCAACCGGCACCCGTCTCACGCGAACCAGCCCCGACCCACCCCTCGATTCGAGCCCCACGACCTGAATGACCGGGATGGTTGACGGATCCGGTTGCCGGAGCAATAATGATGTCGCACGGCTCCGGTTCCCGCCACGACCGGACCGTCGGGAGGATCGTCGATCATGGCCACCCACACCCATCGTTTTGTCGAGGACTACACCGGGCTTGTCGGCTACGGGCTCGACCGGTCGACGGACGAAAACACCCTCCTGGTCTATTTGCAGAAGTTCTCGGACGACGCGTTGGCGCGCCTGCTCGTTCCACGCCTGAGCGACGCGGAGCTCTCTGAGATATTCGATCTTGTGAACCGCTTGATGCGCCGCCACCTGAGCGAAGAGGAGTACCATCGGCTGTTTCTGAAAGAAGCTTAACCTCACCGGCAGCGTCATGCGCGGGGCGGCACACCACAGGCATCCGGAGCCTGCGGAGCGACCCGGCCCCGAGTATTTTCGAGAAGCCTTCCGCTTATAGCGCAACCACCGGAGGTAATTGGCATGCTGACCGAACGGCAGCTGGAACGTTACGCCGACGTGCTGTGGTGGGGCCTGACCACGTCCCGCCGCAACCGGTTTCAAAAAAAAGACATCGTCCAGGTCCGGTTTCATGTCGGGGCCGTCCGCCTGGCGGAAATCCTCCAGCGCCGCCTGATCCAGGCGGGTATCCACCCCGTGTTGCGCATGGCCGGCACACCGGACATGGAACGGCACTTCTATCGGCTCGCCGCGGCTTGGCAGCTGGACTTCATACCGCCCGGTGAAGCGTGCCTGACGCAGCGGCTGAACGGCAGCATTTATCTGCACGCACCCGAATCGTTGACCCACCTCAAGGACGCCGCCCCCGGCAAAATCGCCCGAACGGCCTTGTCCCAGAAACCACTGCGGGCCATGCTGGAGCGACGCGAGGCCCGCGGCGAATACGGCTGGACCCTGGCCATGCTGCCAACCATGGAACTGGCGCGCCGGGCAGGCTTGAGCCTCGGGGAGTATTCCCGCCAAGTGGCCGTTGCCTGCTTTCTGGACAGCACCGCGCCGGTCTCCCGGTGGGTGGAAATCCATCGCCGGGCCGGGGAAATCAAACGCTGGCTGGACGGCATGAAGGTGAATCGCTTCCACGTCGAATCCGACGGGATCGATTTGGAAATCGTTTTAGGCGCACGGCGCCGCTGGCAGGGGATCTCGGGCCGCAACATCCCCAGCTTCGAGCTTTTTGTCAGCCCGGATTGGCGCGGCACCCGCGGCCGGTTCCATGCCGACCAGCCTTCGTTTCGTCACGGTAATATCGTGCGAGGCGTACGCCTTGAGTTCCGTCAGGGCCGGGTGGTTCGGGCCAGCGCCGAAGAGGGCGAACGGTTTTTAAACAGCCAGATCGGCATGGATGCCGGCGCCCGGCAGGTGGGAGAGTTTTCTCTGACGGACAAGCGCTTTTCCCGGATCAACCGCTTCATGGCCAACACCCTCTATGACGAGAACTTCGGAGGACGCTTCGGCAATTGCCACATCGCTCTGGGTTCATCCTACAGCAACACGTATGCCGGTGCCCCACACGGGCTGACGCCGACCCGCCGCAAAAAGCTCGGGTTCAACGATTCGGCCCTGCACTGGGACTTCGTCAACACGGAAAAAAAACGGGTGACCGCCATCCTCATGGATGGCACGCGGCGGGTACTCTACGAAAACGGCCAATACCAAATCTGACGACTTCGAAAAAAAACCCACTATCTGCGTTAGGCTTCATCAGATCTATCAGGTGGAGAGCGCCGGGCAATCCGCCCCATAGTCAGGATGCGGCGATGCGGAGGTGTCGGGTGAACCGGTCGCGCCAGCCAACCCTTTGATGCAATCCACCAGCTTCTGCAGGGAAAAGGGCTTGGCCAGCACACGGTCAAATTCGGAATTGCTCAATAACCAAGGGGTCCCGGACATGCCGATGACCGGGGTCCGGCGGCGCGCGGTCGACCGGATATATTTCAGCACTTGCAGGCCGTCCATTTCGGGCATGAGCACATCGGTAAGGACGAGGTCAAAACAGCCCGACGCGAATTTCTGGACACCTTCCCTGCCGTCCCCGGCCGTCTCCACGCAATGGCCGTGGCGGGTCAGCGCCGCTTCGATCAGACCTGAAATCCCCTTCTCGTCTTCAATGATCAGAATCGAACTCATATCCCTCCAATCGTTGCCGGATCACCATATGGGCCGGGCGCGTGTGAGCCGGATCAATAGCCGCAGCGCCGTTGGCTGTCAAACCGAAATAGGCATAGCCTTGCGGAATCCGCTTGCGCAGTGTGAACAATTTTTATCTTTTTGAAAAAACAGAATTTTCAACCGACAGGGGCCCGTAAGCCGCTAAATATCTGAGGGGCCGGAGATGCGAGGGGAATCTTGGTTATTTCAAGCTGATGGGCTGTTTCGCCGCCTACGATCAACATTCGCAGTCGAGCGGCTGAATCCTTCAATCTTCGATTTTCTCGCTTTTTCTGCAAAGCCGGAGCTTCAGACGGGTAAAAAAAACCGCCGTGATGCAAAAGCGGACGGCGGATTATATAATCTGCACTCCAACCGGGCAGGGAATCGGTTTTCTGCGAATCCTTTAAACCTTGTACTTGCCGAAATCATCCGTGGAAAGTTTTTCGAGATATTCCGCCCATTTTTTCCCCTCCTCGCTCGTATCCGCGATCTCCACATCAGCATCCCGCAGCTTGGAGTGCTGAATGACCGAGTCGTCCACGAAGATCGGGGCCTGGAACCGCAGGGCCATTGCAATGGCATCGCTGGGCCGGGCGTCTATGTCGAATGTGCTCTCCTTGGAAACAAAATGGATCCGTGCAAAAAACGTGTTGTCCTTCAGGTCGCACACCTCGACCTTGGAGATCGATATTTCAAGCCGCTCGCTGAAATTTTTGAAAAGATCATGGGTCATGGGCCGCTCGTATTTGATGTTCTGCAGCGCCGATGCGATCGACGTGGCCTCCAGCAGCCCGATCCAGATGGGAACGGCCTGGTCGTCATCCTCGGTCTTAAGGATGATGATGGGCGTGTTCGATGTCGGGTCCATGGTCAGACCGGCTATGTTCACCTTACGCAGCATCTTGCGCGCCTCCCTTCAGCGTCCTGCCGGCCGTTGCGTTTTTTTCCGCCACCCCGCGCAGGGAATGGGCCATCGCTTTTTCGATGCGCACCGTCAAAAGGCTGCCCGCATCGATCCGGCCGGCGCCGGGGCCCTCATCAAAATGCACGATCTTGTTTCCACTCGTCCGGCCGGTCCACTGGACCGGGTCGGAGATCACCGATGCCCCGGCGGTCGACCTCTGGCCGGCCCCCTCCACCAGGACCTCCTGAATGGAGCCGACCAGGGCCGTATTCCGGTCGAAGGTGATCCCGTCCTGCAGCGACAGCAGCGCATGCAGCCGCTCGCGGCTCAGGGCGTCGGGGACCTTGTCGGCAAACTGGCGGGCGGGCGCGTTCGGCCGGTCGGAATACATGAATACGAAGAGGCCGTCGAAGCGCACCTTCCGGATCAACTCGAGCGTCTGCTCGAAATCGACCTCCGACTCGCCGGGAAAACCGACGATGATGTCGGAGGTGATGGCGATCTCAGGGCAAGTATCACGTAGTTTGAATACCTTGTCAAGGTAATGCTCGCGGGTATAACCGCGGTTCATGCGCGCCAGAATTCGGTTCGAGCCGGACTGGACCGGCAGGTGAATATGGGAACAAAGCCTTTCGAGGCGGGCGAAACAGTCCATCAGGCCCATCGTCAAATCCTTCGGGTGCGAGGTGGTGAACCGGATTCGCAGCAGACCGGGGACGTCGTTCACCCGGGCGAGCAGCTCGGAAAAAGGTCCATACCCCTCTTTTTGCCCGTAGCTGTTGACGTTCTGCCCGAGAAGGGTCACCTCCCGGGCCCCGGAGTGAACGGCATCTCCGATGTCGCGCAAGATCTCCTCCGGCGGTCGGCTGGCCTCCCGGCCGCGGACGTAAGGCACCACGCAGTAGGCGCAGAAGTTGTCGCAGCCGCGCAGGATGGTGATAAACCGGCACACCGGGCCCGCTGCCCGGCGCGGTTGGGGATCGGATACGGCCAGGCTCATCTCGACATCGACGATCCGGCAGCGTTCGGCTTCGACGCGGCGAACATGGGCGGGCAGCCGGTGCAGGGCCCGCGTCCCGACAACGATGTCCACATAGGGGGCTCGCGCAAAAATCCGCTCCCCTTCCTGCTGGGCGACGCAGCCGGCAACCCCCACGATCAACTCCGGTCGCCGGCGCTTGAGCTCGGCAAGGCGCCCTAAAATGCTGAAGGCCTTCTGCTCGGCCTTGGCTCTCACCGAACAGGTGTTGACGATAACCAGATCCGCCGACTCGGGTGTCGGTGAGGCGCCGTATCCCATGGGGGCCAGGGCCATTGCCATCTGCTCGGAATCGGCCACGTTCATCTGGCACCCGATGGTGTGTATGTAAAATGTCTTGGGCTGCATGACGGATTCCATTTGCCGGGTGTTGCCGCGCACTCAGTCGCTCGGTTCGCCATCAACCGCGGACCGAGCGACCGACGATCACGGGATTAAACGAGCTTATAACCACCCAGCCGCTATTTTCAACCCTGTTTTTTCAAACCTTTCCCGTTGAGCCGGCCGTCCGGATCGGCTATATTCCCGCCCATGAAGAAGCACTGGAATCTGCTGGCTGCCGACGAATCGCTAGTAGGCCGCCTTACGCAAGCGCTGCACTGCCATCCGGCAGTCGCCGCCGCGTTGGCCAACCGTTGCATCGACTCACCCGAGAAAGCGCACTTCTTTCTCCATGCCTCCCTGGCGGAACTCAGACCGCCAACCGGGCTGAAAGACATCGACAAGGCCGTCTCGCGGCTGGCCCGCGCCGTCACCTCAGGGGAGAATATCCTGCTCTTCGGAGACTATGATGTGGACGGCACGACCGCCACAGCGCTTTTGCTGGAGTTTTTGAAAAGTTGCAACGCCAGGGCTTCCTACTACATCCCGCACCGGCTGCGGGAAGGATACGGGCTTCAACCCCGGCACCTCACGGAGGTTGCCCTACCCCGCGGCACCACGCTTCTGATAACCGTGGACTGCGGCTCTGGAAGCCACAGCGCCGTGGCTGCGGCCCGCACCGCCGGCATCGACGTGATCGTCACGGATCATCACAACCTCAAGGAGCCGATCCCCGAGGCCGTGGCGGTCGTCAACCCCAAGCGCCGCGATTGCCCCTCCGGACTGAGCCACCTGGCCGGTGTCGGGGTCGCCTTCTGCCTGGTGATCGCCCTGCGAAAACACCTGCGCGGGCTGGGCTTCTGGGAGGGCCGCACCGAACCCAACCTGCGTCTGCTCTGCGACCTGGTGGCGCTGGGCACGATTGCGGATGTGGTGCCCTTGGTGGCGGACAATCGCATTCTCGCCAAGACGGGTCTCGATCTGCTCGGCAGCGACCGCCGGCCGGGGATAGCGGCGCTGATGGAGGCCAGCGGGATCGCCGATCGCCGGGCCGGGGCCGAGGATGTGGCCTTTCGCC
>JBGSTS010000143.1:0-32993 GCA_041736435.1 Desulfobacterales bacterium
CCCCAGATACACATTGTCAAAAACGTTCGGGTCCAGGCTCTTTTCCGCCAGCCAACGCTTGGCGGTCTCGGCGGCCAGGATAATGGCGTGCTCGTTGGCCATGCTGCCCTGCCAGCGGGCGAACGGCGAGCTGAAATAACCTTTGTAGGGGATGTACGCTTTGGACAGCATTGGGCAAAACCTCCGGATTAGAGATAGGGTTGGGGTAACTGCTCAGGTGCGTAGGCTGAAGGCTGAAGGTTATATAAACCATCTCGCAAAGCACGAATCAAGCCATTTAAGACCTTCCCGGTTTCTATGGCCTTTGGGTTCAATCGCCAACTCAAATGCCCGACGTCTTGTGTGGTCACGCACGGTTTGTCTCTCAATGCCTTCAGTCTTCAGTCTTCAGTCTATCTACCGGAGTAGTTACCGGCTGCTTGTATTTCTCCCGCAGCTTGCGGTGCAGTATTTTCCCGGTCGGGGTGCGGGGCATCTCGTCCTGGGAGATGAAGATGACTTCCTTGGGCCGCTTGTACCCGGCGAGTTTCTCCCGGCAGCACTCCATGATGTCCTTGTCGGTGATGGTGCTGCGGTCGGTACCGGGCTTGGGGATCACGACCACCGCCACCTTCTCGCCCCACTTGTCATCCGGCAGACCGATCACGGCGCAGTCGAACACGCACTCGTGGCTTCCGACCGCCTCCTCCACCTCGCTGGGGTAGACGTGCTCACCGCCGGTGATGATCATGTTGTCCTTGCGGTCGACGATGTGGAAGAAGCCCTCCTCGTCCTGTTTGGCCATGTCGCCGGCCGAGAACCACCCCTGGTGAAAGGCACTCGCGGTTTTCTCAGGCAGCTTGTAGTATTCCTTGAACAACATGGGGCCGCGGGAGTGGAGCTCGCCCACCTCGCCCACCGGCGCCTCATTTTTTTCGGCATCCAGGATCTTGACAAACTCGGTACCCAGGGATTCGAAGCCGATTGACCCGAGTTTCTTCATCTGGTATTCGGGCTTGAGCACGGTGACGATGCCGGCCTCCGTGGATCCGTAGGCTTCATAGAGCTGGACGCCGGGGAAGAACTCCATGATGGCGAGCTTCATGCTCTTGCGCACGGGCGCCGAGGAGCAGAGCAGCTTGCGGATCGAGCTGCGGTCGTGGCGGCGGGCCTCCGGCGGGGCGCTGAGGATCAGGTTGTAGTGGGTCGGTATGAGGGAGATGAAGGTGATCTTCTCGCGTTCGACGATTTCGAGAATCTCTTCCGCGCGGAAGGAGCGGGCGGGGTGGATGTAGACCGAACCGCCGATATAGGTGAAGGTGAAGGTGAAAAAGGTGGAGTTGATGTGGCAGAGCGGCATGACATTCATGCACACATCGTGCTCGTTGAATCCGAAGTCGATCGCGTTGATCAGGTAAAAGGCGATGTGCGACTCGTGGGTGCGCACCACCCCTTTGGGCTTGCCGGTGGTGCCGGAGGTGTAGATCAGGATCCAGGTGTCCGCCGGGAGCACCTCGGCATCGGGTTCGCTCTCGGCTGCTCCGGCGATGAGCTCATCGTAGGTGCGGTATCCTGGGGTCGGTTTGCCGACGACGATGTAGTTGTCGGGCGGGATGTTATCCAGGCGAGCCCGGATCGGGTCCACCGTGCCGACGAACTCGTCGTGGACGATGAAGGCCTTGGCATCGGCGTTGCCGGCGATGTACTCTACATCCTGGCTGATGAGTCGGAAGTTGATCGGGACGATGATGATGCCTGTTTTGGCGGTGGCGAGGTAGGCCTCGATGATCTCGATGCTGTTCTCCATCAGCACCGCCACCTTGTCGCCTTTTTTCAGCCCGAGCCCCAGCAGGCTGTGGGCCAGCTTGTTGACTCGCCGGTTAAGCTCAGGGTAGGTGAATCCGCGCTCGCGGTCCTTGAGGGCGACGGTGTGCGGGAACTTCTTCGCATTGACCTTCAGAATCTGACCCAGGTTGAGCCAGCACGCCATAATTTTTCCTCCCCTTAAAGGGATCAGCCGTTGTTCAGGCTGATCCCTTTAAGCTGATTCGTGCGTCCACCACGAACACTTTGTCGGCGAAGGCCATGACCGGGTTCAGGTCCATCTCCTGGATCTCGGGCAGATCGGTAAGCAGCTGGGAGAGCCGCTGCAGGATCTCGATGAGCCGCTCCCGGTTGACCCCCTTCTGGCCCCGCACACCCTGCAGCAGTGCGGCGGCTTTGATTGCCCCCAGCATCTCGCGTGCCTCCGCGGCGCTGACCGGGGTGAGGTTGAAGACCACGTCCTGCATGACGTCGACGTAAATCCCGCCCAGACCGAATACCACCGCGTGTCCGAGACCCTCCTCGGCCTTGGCGCCCATGATGAGTTCGAGCCCCCCGGGCAGGTATTTCTGGACGAAGAACCTCAGGTCGGGTGCGGCAATGGCCTTTTTCATAGTTGCCGCGGCGGTTTTCACGGCGCTGGCACTGGCAAGGTTGAGCGCCACCCCCCCCGTGTCGCTCTTGTGCACGACGGAGGCGGCGTCCGCCTTGAGCACCACCGGGAAGCCGATTTTAGCCGCAGCCTGGGCGGCGTCGGCCGGGGTGGCGACCATGCGCCATTTCGCCACCGGTATCTTGTAGGCCTCCAGGATGCCGTAGACCTCGGCCGCGCTTAACTGGGTCCGGCCGGCTGCGCGGGCCCCCGCTATCATCTTTTTGGGCTTGTCGGGTTTGACGTCATCGAAGCGTTGAACCGGAGTCGTCTCGCGGCTGCGGATGGCATGGTACTGCACCAGGGCCGCCATGGCCCGGGCAGCCTCCCCGGGCAAGGGGAAGCAGGGAACGCCGCCCTCGCGCAGGATCTTGACCACCTCGGGCCACTGCTGCCTGTCGGTCATGAGGTTGCAGACAATAGGCTTTCGGCGCTGTTGGCTGACAGCCACGATTTCGCGCGCGATGCTTTCGTTGTCCACAAAGAACGGGGTGACGAAGTTGACAAAGACGCAGTCGAAGCTCTCGTCCTCCATCATGGCATCCATGCAGGCCCGGTAGTGTTGGGCCGATCCCGTGGCCAGCACGTCCACCGGGTTGCCGACCGAGGCTTCCGGGTAGAGTTTCTCCCTGAGGCGGGCGTTTGTTGTTTCCGACAGCGGCGGCAGCGTGCAGCCGGCGCCCACCAGGACATCGGTGGCGATGACCGCCGGCCCGCCGGTGTTGGTGATGATGCCGACCCGGTTGCCCCTGGGGATCGGCTGGGTGGCGAAAGCGGCCGCGGCCTGTATCAGGTGGCCTTCGTCGCGAAAGGACAAGACGCCGGCTTTCTTGAAAATCAAGTCGGTGGCGATGTCCTCCTTGGCGAGCCCGCCGGTGTGGGAGGCCGCTGCTTTGGCGCCCTCGCGGGTGCGGCCGGCCTTCATCGCCAGGATCGGCTTCTTGGCCGCGACCTCGGTGGCGGTCTGCATGAAATTGGCCGGGTCCCGCAGCCCCTCGACATAGGTCACGATGACCCGGGTGCCCTCGTCCTCGCCCAGATAGCCCATGAGCTCCGGAATAGTGACGTCCACCGCGTTCCCGTTGGAAGCGTAGATGCGGGTGCCCACACCCATCTGGGCGAACGCCTGGTGGACGACTTCGGCCACCCCGCCGCTCAGGGCGACGATGGAAATGAAGCCCGGATCTGGTTTCGTGAAAGTGAAGTTGCAGTAGGCCCGGATGTCGGCGTCGGTGTTGATCACGCCCTGGCAGTTCGGTCCCAGGATGCGGATGCCATATCGCCTGGCCCGTTCCAGGAAGTCCTTTTCAATCGCCGCGCCTTCGGCCCCGGTTTCACCGAACCCGCCCGAGTTGATGATGATGTGCTGAACGCCCTTCTTGCCGCAGTCCTCCACCGCCTGGGGAACGAACCTGGCGGGGATGACCATGTGAACCACGTCGACCGGACCCGGGCAATCCAAAATCGACGGGTAGGCCTTGATCCCTCGGATTTCATTCGCGCTGGGGTTGATGGGGTAGATGCTGCCCTTGAACCCGAAATCGATCAGGTTTTTGATCACCCGGTTGCCGATGGAAAGCTCCTTGGACGATGCGCCGATGACGGCAACGGCCTTGGGCCGAAACAATGACTCCAGCATGACTCCTCCTTTGCAAATCGTCGGTCACAGCCAACGCCTTCAACTTGTCGAACCCTCAACCCTGCGCCCTGAATCCCCTATCCCCGGTGCTCCTGGAGCTGCTCGATGAAGGCCTCGACGTTGGTCTTGGTCTGTTCATCGGAAAGCAGCCGCAGGTCGTTCAGATCGCCGTTGATCGTCAGGCTCGGGATGCCGGTCTGCTTTTCGAGCCGCTGCGGCATGCCGTAGCGGCAGTTGGAGTTGTTGGGGCAGGTTTTGGCATCGTGGTAGATGATACCGTCGACGTTGAAAAAAGTGAGCATGTCCCGGATGTAGGCCTCCTTGGCCTCGTCCGAGCGCACGATGAAGAGCTCGGTGTAGGCCCGGGCCATGCTGTTGAAGGGGTCCTTGGGGTCCAGGGCCGAAAAGATCCAGCTGTTGCAGTAGGTCGATGCGAGCACATTGGCGTTGAGCGCGGCAAACAGCTGGGAATGCGTGCTCAACCGGCCCCAGACCGGCATGCCGTCCCAGTAGATGCGGAATTTCTCGTTTTCGACCGCACCCTCGCCCTTTTTGATGCGCTCCTCCAGCTCGGCCAGCAGAATTTGGTAGACATCGACGGCCCTTTGGGTCCCGCGGCCCACCACGGCCGGCCCCATGAGGGTCGTGCCGTCGAAAAAAGTGAGGGGTGCGGGCTTGGCCGCGGCCGTGTCGAGAATTTTTTTCCAAAGCTCTGAACATTCCCGTGAAAGAGCGACCGCGCGCCGCAGGTCATCCAAATCGAATTTTTTCCCGCTGATCCGCTCCAGCGGCGGAATCAGCGCTTCGAGCTGTTTGGCGATGGAGAAAATGTGCTTGTCGGTCACCTCCCCCACACCGCGGTAGGTGTGCACGCCCAGCACCGGGGCGTCGAATTTTTCCCCGTACCAGTTGAACCAGTCCTGCACATCCCGGCACTGGTTGGTGTTGAACACCAGGACGTCCGGCTTCGGGATGCTCTTGATGTTGAAGGTCTTCTCGAGCGGCGTGACCCCTTTCAGGAAGGCGCCGATGTCGGCCGTCAGGTAGGAGCAGATTTCGGGGGAGTAGCCGATGGCATTCGCCTCGGGGATGAACTCGGTTGCCATGCGGGTGGCGCCGAGCATGGCCGAGTGCGTCTCCGGGAAGTACACCAGAAAACCGAACGCGCGCAGAATTTCGGCGGGGCCGACGCTCGTGCACCAGGCGACTTTGGGGGAGCCCTTCTGTACGGCGGCATCCAGTTCGAGGTAGTAGTCGCGCATGAAATTGTTGAGATCCGCGGCGGCGGCGATTTTTTTTCGAATGACTTTTTTTTCTTCAGCCATGAAACTCCTCCATTGGTTGATGTTGCCTCAGTCGGTGGACCCGTTCATTGCATAGAGCGCCGCCCCGATGGCCCCGGTCAATTGGGGCTTTTCCGGGACCAGGATGGGGCGTCCGATGAGTTCCTCCATCATGCGCACAATGTAAAGGTTATGGGCCACCACCCCGCCGGTCATGACCACGTTTTCGGTCAAAGCGTCCATCTCGACCACACGCCGAATGACGGAAAAGAACACCCCTTTGACAATATCCTCGATCCTTTTCCCGTGGCGAATATTTTCTAGAACTTCCGTCGCAGAAAAAACCGTGCAAAAGCTGCCGAGCTTGACCATGTCCGTCGAGCGGACCGCCAGTTCGTTCATGCGCTCGAGGGGGATGCCCAGCCGCGCCGCCATCTCCTCCAGAAACGCGCCGGTCCCGGCGGCGCATTTGCGATTCATCTTGAAGCCGGTGCGGCGGCCGGAGGCATCCAACTTGATCACTTTGTTGTCCTGGCCGCCGATGTCGATGATGGTGAGCGCCGTTGGAAAGTAGAGGTAGCACCCTTTGGCGTGGCAGCCGATTTCGGTGCGGGTGTCCCGGGCGAAGGCGACGTTGTTCCGGCCGTAGCCTGTTGAAACGGCGTTTGCAACCGCCGTCTCGGCGCACCCGGCCATTTGAAGCGACTCCTCCAGGCAGTGCCGGGCCGTCTCCGTGAAATCGGTACCCGATTTCTGAACGGCAAAGCCCACCAGGTGCCTCGCGGCGTTCAGGACAGCCACCTTGGTGCGCGAGGCGCCGACGTCCGCTCCGACATACACCTGCTGGGCGGGGCTTAGAATGGGTTCTTTTTCGAAAGACATGCTTCAGTGCTTCTTTTTCGACTCGATGCCGGATTCGAGGCCCTTGACCAGCGACAGCATGGTCTTGTTGAACGGGGTCTCCATCCCGACCCGCTGCCCGTAGGCGACGAACTTGCCATTGATGAAATCCACCTCGGTGCGCCGGCCGGCCTCGACGTCCATGAGCATGGAGGGTTTGTGGTCGCCGGCCTTGCCCATGTACTCGATGGCGTGCGGATAGAAGTCCCAGCCCAGGTTGATCTCGTTTGCCCGGGCGACCCGGATGCACTCCTTCACCAGGGCATCCACGATCTGAAAAACGATGGGGTCGTTCATGGCCCGGTTCATGGTGAGGCCTGTCACCGCGCACACGGGGTTCATGCAGGCGTTCAGGACCCCCTTGCGCCAGACCATGGAGATGATCTCCTGGGTGTCCTCGGTGGGCAGGCCGCAGCGGGTGAGCGCCTGGGCGACGGCCACCGTGGCCGCCTTGGTCGTGGGGTCGAGCTCTTGGAGGTAGTGCGGGGGGTGATGGAACGGCAGCCGCACATGGCCCGGTCCCACCAGGCCGCAGCCGTAATTGACCACGGCGCGCATGACCCCGCCGCGGCCCAGGGTCTTGGTGAGCTCAAGTTCCGTGTCGATCCCGTTCTGCCAGCTGATGACCACCATGCCCTCGCGGTAGAAGGTCTCCAGGGCCGATGCGATCAGCGGCAGGGCATTGGCTTTGACCGTAATGAAGATCACCTCGGGGTCGTACCGGGCCAGCTCGTCGACCACGAGGCAGGTGCGGGTGACCTTTTGCGTAAAATTCTCGACTCCCTCCAGTTGGATTCCCGGGTCGAGCGCAGGAGCTAATAGGGCGGGGACGACGTCGCACAGCGTGACGTCGTAGCCGCCCCTGGATAGAAACGCCGCCACGATGCAACCCACCGGTCCTGCCCCGACGACGGCAAACCGGGTGGGGTTGAAATCAGATGCCTGCTTCATGGTGACGCCCTCCTTTTTGAGACTCACCGATCCGGATGAAACGCCATCGACCCCCGCCATTACCGCAGTTGCTTGGGGCGCTCGTCCACCACCCGCAGGGCCTTGCCCTCGCTGCGGTTGATGAATTTCGCCTCCACCAGCTCGACCTCGACCCCGATGCCCATATTGCCCTTGATGTGGCCCATGACCTTGGCGGCGACCTCTAAACGCTTTTCGGGCCCGGCATCGTAAATCTCTTTTTTGCCCTCCACCTGGACGATGAGCTGGTCCAGATAGCCTTTCTTGCGCACCACCAACCGGTATTGGGGCTCCACCTCGGGGATTTCCAGCAGCAGGGACTCGATCTGGGAGGGGAACACGTTGACCCCGCTGATGATCAGCATGTCGTCCGAGCGGCCGAAGATCTTATCCATTTTAATGAAAGTGCGGCCGCAGCGGCATTTCTCGCGCCGCAGGCGCGTGATGTCCTTGGTACGGTAGCGCAGCATGGGCATGGCGCGGCGTTGAATGGAGGTAAAGACCAGCTCCCCCTTTTCTCCCAGGGGCAGCGGCTCCAACGTCTGCGGATCGACGATTTCCGCCAGGAAATGGTCTTCGCTGAGGTGGATCCCATCCTGGGCTTCGCAGTCGAAGCCCACCCCGGGCCCGCCGATCTCGGTCAAACCGTAGGCTTCGTGGGCTTTGATGCCCATGCGCTCCTCGATCTCCAGGCGCATGGCCGTGGACCATGGCTCCGCCCCAAACACGCCGACGCGCAGGGGCAGGGTGCGGATGTCGACCTTGAGCTCGGAGGCGCGTTCGGCGATCGTCAGGGCATACGACGGGGTGCAGAACAGGGCCGTGGTCCCAAAATCCTTCATCAGGGTGATCTGCCGCTCGGTCAGGCCGGAGCTGGTGGGCACCACCACGCAGCCCAAGCGGGTGAGCCCCTGGTGGAACCCCAACCCCCCGGTGAACAACCCGTGGCCGTAGGCGTTCTGGGCGATGTCGTCGGGTCGGACCCCCGCCGCCCAGAGGTTGCGGGCCATGCAATCGGTCCAATCGTTCAGGTCGTCGGCGGTGTAGGGGCCGGTGATCGGTTTGCCGGTCGTGCCCGAGGAGGCGTGCACCCGCACGACCTCGGTCAGCGGCACCGCGCACAGGCCGAAGGGGTAGTTGTCGCGCAGATCGTTCTTGACGGTGAAGGGCAGCTTGGCGATATCCTCGAGCGTTTTGATGGACTTCGGCGCGACGCCCATCTCATCCAGCTTTCGGCGGTAGAAGGGGACCCGCGTGTAGGCCCACTCCACGGTCTCTTTGAGTTTTCGCAGCTGGAATTTCTGGAGTTCCGCGGTCGGCATCGTTTCGAATTTTTCGTCCCAGAAGTTCTGCTTCGCTTTTTTAATTTCGCCCGATTTGGCCACCATGTTCCGATTCCTCCCCCGGTTGAGTCCCTCGCGCCCGCTTAAAGGGGTGCGGGGCATCCATATTCAACGCAGCGGCCGTGCGGGCCGCCGCATCCTCAGGCCGCCTGGGCGGCCGCAAAACCCAGATCGAACGCCTTGACGTTTGCATCCAGAAACGCCGCTTTGGTTTTGCGCTGCATGGCCGTTTTGACGTTGTCGACGCTGAAAGGCAGGACACGGGTCTGGGTGAGTGCCCCCAGCAGCACCATGTTCACCGACAGCACATTGCCGGCCTCGCGCGCCAACGCGGTGGCGTTGAAGGCGATCAGCCGCGCGGTTTTGACCCGGATCAAGTCCTGGAGTTTCTTCAGGTCCGGGTAGACGCCCTGGCCGATGTTCACGGTAAACGGCATCAGCGGGGCCAGGTTGGTGATCACCACGGAGCGCTCGTTGCACTTGCCCAATGCCCGCAGGGTCTCGGCCGGTTCGAAGCCCACCAGCACGTCGGCATCGCCGTCTGAGATGATCGTGCTGTTCGCATCGCCGAAGATGAGGGCGGACTCCACCACGCCGCCGCGCTGCGCCATGCCGTGGATCTCGCTCATGCGCATCGGCACCCCTGAGAGCAGGGCCGCTTCGCCCAGGACGCTCGAGGCCAGCAGGTTCCCCTGCCCGCCGACTGCTACCATCACGACTCGTTTGGTGTCCATTTTGTCCTTGTCGGTGTTTGGGTATGTGGTTGTTTGAGGTTCAAGGCTCGTTATTTTTTTTCATCTTTCACGGGTAAGATGGCGTTCTCCGGGCAGATCTGGGCACAGAGCGCACAGCCGGTGCAAAGGGTCGCGTCGATTTTGATCCGCTCGTTCCAGACATAGAATGCCGGGCAGGCCAGCCGGGTCATGCAAACGCGGTGGTTCTGGCACTTGTCGCTCACATGGAACGGCTTGCGCCGTGGGAGTTTCAGTGCGGCGGCGTAAAGGACACACAGCTCTTGGGAGATGATGACCGACACCCCCTTGAACTGCAGCGCCTCCTTGATGGCCTCGATGCTCTTCTTTACCTTGTAGGGTTTGATGATCGTCACGTGCGGGACGCCCAGCGCCCGGACCACCGCTTCGATTGAAATTCGGCCGAAGCCCTCCATCTTCATCTGGCTCATGTCCACGCCCGGATGGGGCTGATGGCCGGTCATGGCGGTCGTGCCGTTCTCCAGGATGACCAGCGTGAAGTCGTGCTGGTTGAAAACAGCGTTGATAAGCCCGGATAGGCCGGAGTGGAAAAAGGTCGAGTCGCCGATGAAGGACACGACTTTGCGGCCGCTGGCCCTGGAAAAGCCCCCGGCCGTACCGGTCGAGGAGCCCATGCAGATCAGATAGTCGGCCATCGAAAGCGGCGGCAGAAGGCCAAGGGTGTAGCAGCCGATGTCGCTGGGGTACATGGTTTCGATCCCCAGCTCCTCGGCGGCCTTGCGCACTTCGTAGTAGGTGGCGCGATGGGAGCAGCCCGCGCACAGCGTGGGCGGCCGCTGCGGGATGGGCGGGAGGTCCGAGAGATCGACCGGAGTCCGGGCGCTCAAGGGAACGCCGAAATAGGAGCCGACCACCCGCCGCACCATGCCGGGGTCGAATTCATAGAGGCGCGAAAAAAGATCCGGCGCCTTGCCGCGGATGGGCAGGGTCAGGCCCGCCTCCTGGGCGATAGCCTTAACGCCTTCTTCCAGGTAGGGCTCCCCCTCCTCCACCACCAGGACCTTTTCGCAGCCTTTTAGAAATTCACCGATCTTGCGCGGCGGGAGAGGGTGCGCAAAGCCGATCCGGAGAATGCGCGCCTTTTCCGCGATGCCCAGATCCGCGACCGCATCCTTGACGTAATTGTAGCTGACCCCGTTGCAGAGGATCCCCCAGGGGCCGTTGCCCTCCAGTAGGTTCCACGGGGAGGTTTCGGAAAGTTCGCGCGCCTTTTCGATATTCTGAAGCAGTTTGACGTGCAGTTTGCGGGATACCGCCGGTACGGTCACGAGGTTGAGCGGGTCTTTGGCGAAACTGCCCTTGGTCTTGCGCGGCCGTATCTCGCCCAGGGTAACGACGCCGGAGGAATGGTTGATGCGCGTGGTCGTGCGCAGCAGGACCGGCTCCTGGAGCTGCTCGGAGATGTCGAAGGCATCGGCGACGATGCGGTGGGCCTCCTCGACGGAAGAGGGTTCGAGCAGGGGCAGTCCCGAGATCTTGGCATAGTAGCGGTTGTCCTGCTCGTTCTGGCTGGAGAACATGGCGGGGTCGTCGGCCGTCAGGATCACCATGCCGCCTTTGACACCCACATAGGCCAAGGTCATCAGCGCATCGGCCGCGACGTTGAGGCCCACGTGTTTCATCACGGCCATGCTGCGCACCCCGCAGGCGGCCGCCCCGGCGGAGACTTCCATCGCCACTTTTTCGTTGGTGCAATACTCGAAGTGCAGATCGCTCTCGCGGGACATCTGAAAAAAATTGAGCGAGAGCTCCGAGGAGGGAGTTCCGGGATAAGTGCTGGTGAAGGCCACACCCGCCTCGATGGCTCCGCGGGCAATCGCCTCGTTGCCAAGCAGCAGCATCCGTTCTCCTGGCGTGGGGGTCAATAACTTGTGCATAATGTTCTTTCTCCTGATGAGGATTGCTTCTTACGGGGCCTGCGGCCTTCACATCCCCTTGAATTCCGGGCGGCGACGGCCGACCGTGGAAAGGCCTTCCAGCGCATCAGCGGTTCCAAAAATGTCGGCCAGCCGCCCCAACTCCGCCTCTACCGCATCGGGTATGGCCAGTCCGGCTTGGCGGTCGATGATCTCGTTGGCGATGCGCAGGGCGACCGGCGCTTTGAAGCTGAGTGTTTTGAGAACCTTTGCGGCCAGCTCGGCGCTTGCGCCTGCCGGGGCCTTGCCGGCGAGCAGGTCCGCGATGTTGCCGCTCTTGAACAGCTCGGCAAAGGGCTTGAACTTTGCGGGGAGTTCACGTCGGCGGTACTTGTCCGGCCGGCCGTGGGCGGCGAGGTCGCGAATTGCCGCCTCTACCGCGGCGGGTTCGACCAGTCGCGTCACGATGCCGAGCGCCAGCGCGTCCGTTGCGCTGATAAACGCCCCGGTGAAGGTGAAGTATTTGGCGAGCTCGGGGCCGACGTGGCGGGCCGCGCGCAGCATGCCGCCCAATCCGGGGAAGATGCCGATCCCGGTTTCCGGGAACGCCATGGACCCGGCCGGGGTTGCGATGATGGCCTGGCAGGCCAGCGCCAACTCGCTGCCGCCGCCGAGCGACAGCCCGTCGAGCAGGGCGATGGTGAGTTTTTTCGATCCTTCGATCCGCAGCAGCAGCTCATGGCCCTTGCGTGTGAACTGTGCGATGTCCGGGATTCGTCCGGCCTTGATTTTCTCGACGAAGAAGCGGATGTCGGCCCCGGCCACGAAGGCCTTGCCGGCGCCCTGGAACACGACGGCTTTGACGGTGCCGTCGGATTCGGCCTCCGTAAACCGCCGGTCGAGCTGGGCCACGACGGTCTCGTTCAGGGCGTTCATCGCCTCCGGCCGGTTCAGGGTGATGAAGGCGATGCCGTTCTTGACCTCGAGATCGACGAAATTGAACTCGAAGGGTTTTCCGAAATGATGCTGTTTTTCCAAAATGGCAGGCATTTTGAAATCGGGGTATCTGCGACAGACCGCCTGAACGATGTCAAACGTTTTAGCGATCCCGATCCGGTTCATGATTTCAAACGGCCCCTGAATCCATCTCAGGCCGATTTTGGCCCCGCGGTCGGTGTCCTCGATGGTGGCGACCCGTTCGTCCACCAGCGCCGCGGCGACTCCCAGGCAGACCCCCTGGAAGCGGTCGATCAGGTCCGGGAGCTTCGATTCATCCACCGGGCCCCCCAGTTTCCAGTTTTCCTTTTTCTCCATCTGGGACTTCAGGGCGGGCGCCGGCGCGTAAAAGTGGCCGAGTTCATTGCCGAGCGTGGTGGCGGCATGGACCGCGATCGGGATCCCGGTGACGTTCATCAGCTCGAACGGTCCCATGCCGATCTTGAAGGCGTGCTTGCCGGCCTCCTCGATGGTGGCAATGTCGGCTATACCCTCCTCGAACATGCGCGCGGCCTCGTTTAAAAACGGAACGAAGAAGCGGTTCACGGCGAAGCCGGGGGCGTCCTTGACCAGGATGGCGGTCTTGCCGTGAAGCTTTGCCGCCAGGAGCGAGGTCTCCACGGTTTCCGTGCTGGTTCCACCGTGCGGGATGACTTCGAGCAGGCGGTTCTTGGCCGGGTGATAGAAATAGTGCAGGCCGATAAAGCGGTCGGGCCGGGAGGTTTTCTCCGCAAACTCCCGCACGTAGAAACTGGATGTGTTCGTGGCCAGGATGGTCTTGGGTGAGCAGATCCGGTCGAGCTTCTTGAAGAGGTCCGCCTTGACCTGCTTGTCCTCGAAGACGGCCTCGATCACCACGTCGGCGTCGGCCACCGCGTTGAAGTCGGTGGTGCCCGTGACGCGGGCGAGGGTCTGGCCCACCTGCTCGGGCTTGAAGATCTTGCGCTCGACGCCCTCCTGCAGCAGCCGCCGGATGGTCCCCATCCCGCGCTGTACGAACTCGTCCTTGAGGTCGACCATCACCACCGGGATGCCTTCCTGGGCGATTTTCTGGACAATCCCGCTGCCCATGTTGCCCGCTCCGATAACGCCGATTTTCCTGATGTGAGTCATTTGGCCTCCTGCCTCGTGGCTGAAGCGTTCGGAACCTCGATAGATGGATTTTCGAATCGGTAAAGGGCTGAGGATGGCATTCACCCCACTCCCCCATCGTATCTCGTTACGTATTCTTCCAGATCGGTTTGCGCTTTTCCTCGAAGCTGGCGATGCCCTCCAGCGTGTCTGCTGTCTTCATCAGGGTCTTGAGAAAAAGCTCGGATACCCCCTGGACGGCCGCCGGAAACGCCAGACCCAAATGCTGCTTCACCGCCCGTTTGTTGAGCCGGATGATGAGCGGGCTGGCGTGTTGGAGCTCCTTGACCAGAGCATCTACCGTTTCCGCCAGCTTGCCCTCTCCCACGCAGTGGGTGATGAACCCCATGGCCTTGGCGTCCTCGGCCGGGTAGCGCCTGCCGGTGGTACAGATCTCGATCGCCTTGGCGGGGCCGACCAGCAGCGGCAGCCGGATGGCAGCGTAGGGCGGCAGGAACCCCAGCTTGATCTCCGGCTGCCCGAAGGCCGCGGCCCTGTCCGCGACGACGATGTCGCAGGCAATGGCGGCTTCCATGCCGCCCCCCAGGCAGGCCCCGTGGACGGCGGCGATGGTGGGGACCTCCTGGCCCTCGATCAGCTCCAGCATGCGGTTGAAGGTGGCGATCATGGCGTCGACCTGGTCCGGCTTATGGTCGGCGACCTCCACCCCCGCGCACCAGCTCGGGCCTTCGCCCGAAATCACCACGCACGTTAGATCCCGATCCGCTTTAAGTCCTTCGAGTACGCCGATCAACTCCCTCATCATTTCGATGTTGAGCACGTTGTGCTTGGGCCGCGCGAACGCAATGCGTGCCACCCCAACTGCCTTTTCGAGTTTCACGAATCGGAGATCGGTCACGACATTCCCCCTTTCGAGGATGTTTTTTTGAGGGGCACACTCAGATTCGTTTTCAGGGTTCGCCCCTGAACCCTGAAAACTATGGGTTTGTGAAAACGTAATTCAACTGCCCGTTCGGAAGCCGGTTCACGATCGTTTTCATGGGCATGCCGACCGCAATATCCGCGTCGGGCAGATCCGGGGCGATGCGGCCGAAGATCTTGTAAGCGCCATAGTCGAGCAGGGCGATACTATAGGGCACATCGTCCTGAAACCCAGCCGGGCCGTATTCCAGCTTGCTAAAGGACACCAGCCGGCCGCTGCCCGTCACCTCGAACCACTCCATGTTGCCTGCCAGGCACTGGAAACAATCGGCGCGGGGCGGGAAGAAAACCCTGCCGCAGCCCTTGCAGCGGGTGCCTGTCACCTTGCCGTTTTCGAGGTGGTCGATGAAGGCATTGGTTTTGGTCAGGGAGGTGAAGCTGACCGTCCCGAATTTTTTGAAGCGCTCGTCGCTTTCCCTTTTTTCCGCCATGATGGGTCTCCTGTTTCCTCACCGCCCGAAGATGCTGACATTGCCGTATAGCCCGACACCGCCGATGTTGTGCACCAGACCGATCTCCGGGTGCTTGACCTGTATAGGGCCGGCTTCCTCCCTCAGTTGCAGCACAATCGTGCGGATCTGGCTGCCGCCGGTGGCGCCGATGGGATGGCCCTTGGACAGGAGCCCGCCGTCCACGTTCACCGGGATCTGCCCCTCCTTGTAGGTCGCCCGGCTCCGGATCAACTCCTTGCCCTCGCCCGGCTTGGCGAACCCGAGGTCCTCGTAGGCCATCATTTCGGCGATGGTGAAGCAGTCGTGCACCTCGGCCACGTGGATCTCCTTGGGCCCGACGCCGGCCATGGCGAAGGCCTGGCGGGCGGCTTCGCGCGCGGCCGTCAGGCCGGTGAACACCTCCCGGCCGGCCAGGTTGACGCTGGTGGTGGCGGCGCCCAGCCCCAGAATCCACACCGGTTTCTTGCAGAACGCCTTGGCCTTCTCCTCGCTGGCGACGATGACGCAGGAGCTGCCGTCGGCGTTGGCGCAGCAGTCGCCCACCCGCAGGGGGCTTGCGACCGGTCCGGCCATGCGGTCCTCGGGGTTGCTCAGGTTGGCCAGGGTGACCGGCTTGCGGTAGACGGCCTTGTCGTTCAGCTGGCCGTAGGTGGCCGCTTTGACGCGGATCAGGGCCAGGTCTTCGAGCGTGGTCCCGTAGGCGGCCATGTGCGCCCGGGCGTACATGGCGTAGTAGGCCGGCATCATGGTGCCGAAGGGGCTCTCCCACTGGATGTCGGCCCCCCGCCCCATCCGCTCCTGGGACTCGGCTGAGGAGATTTCCGACATTTTTTGGAAACCGATGACCGCCACCACCTCGTGCAGCCCGGACCTCACCAGTGAGTAAGCCAGGCGCAGGCCCATGCTGCTGGAGGAGCACAGGCTCTCGACGTAAAAGGTCGGCTGGGGATTCAACCCCAAGTATTCGGCAAACACGCCGGCCGGCGAGCGCTGCTTATCGTATTCGGGCGCAGAGCAGACGACCGATGCACCGATATCCCTCGTGGTGAGCCCCGCATCGCGCATGGCGTCCTTGAACCCCTCGAAGGCCAACTCCCGCACGGAGCCCGGATAGGCCCGCACGAACTCGCTTTGCCCGACGCCGATGATGGCCACTCGTGGCATGGCAGTCTCCTGAGTGTTCGGTATTTAGTATTGGGTGTTCAGTGTTCAGTATTGGGTGGTTGGTGCGTCGTTTGCGGTGGTTGGGGCGCTGCCTTGTCTGCAGCAGACACCCAACACGAAACACCCAACACGATTCACCCGATCACTAAATATATTGCCCCCCGTCGACCTTGATGACCTCGCCGGTAATGTGACGGGCCCGGTCCGAGGCCAGAAAGACCACCAGGTGGGCCAGGTCTTCCGGCTGTCCGACCCGCTTCAGGGCGCTTTCGCCCATGGCCAGGTCGATGATTTTGTCGCGGGCCTCGGATTCCTTGAGCATTGCCGTTTCGATCAGGCCGGGTGCGACGGCGTTGACGTTCACGCCAAAGGCGCCGAGTTCCTTGGCCAGGGCCTTGGTGAAGCCGATGATCCCGGCCTTGGAGGCGGAGTAGTTGGTTTGCCCGAACTTTCCGCGCAGCCCGTTGATGGAGGTGATGTTGATGATCTTGCCGTATTTCTGCTCCTTGAGGATGGGGGCCGCATGCCGGGTGAAGTTGAAGTAGCCTTTGAGGTTGACCTCCAGCACCCGGTCCCACTGCTCCTCGCTCATCTTCCAGCTCACCCCATCCCAGTTCATGCCGGCGTTGTTGACGAGGATGTGCAGGCTGCCGAATTCCGTGAGCGCCGTTTGCACCACGCGCTCGGCGTCCTTGAAGACGGCGATGTCGCAGGGCACGGCCAGTGCCTTGCGTCCCAGGGCGCGGATCTGCCGCTCGTAGTCCCGCGCCTCAGCCTCATGCTTGCGATAGGTGAAGCAGATGTTGGCGCCTTCGCGGGCCAGTTCGAGCGCGATGGCGGCGCCGATGCCCTGGGAGCCGCCGGTGACGAGAGCATTTTTATTCTCCAGAAGCATTCTTCCTCCCAGCACTTGAAATTACACGAGTCCCCCGGCGATTTCGGTGACGGTTGCCAGGGTCTAGTTAAAATCCGACCATTTTTATTGAATATATTCTTTTACTTAAATTTATCTTTACATTATGACACCGCTCCTTGGTAAATACGGTTTATTTATTATGTAGCTATATAGTAGCTGCGTCCGTACCAAGTCAAGAAAAAAATATCTTCGCATCCCGAATAAAAAGATACCCTTTGGGAAGTTGCCCAAAGGGTATCTTTCATGCCGTTTTTTCGCGCATATGATTCCGGCCGCGGACTTATTTGCTTTGGGGTTTGCCCAGCACATCCTCGAAGAATTTCTCGTCCACCAGTTTGCCCTCGGCAATGTTCTGGCGGTACTTTATGAAATTGATCGTGTCGGCGCTGGTGATCTTTTTGGTGTTGAAGGCGCCGAATCCGAGGAACGCCTCGCCCATCATGTTGGCGGCCAACCAGTGACGGTTCGGGTTCTTTGCTTGATCCCAGAAATACTTCTTCTTGTTGCGGATGCCGTCGATGGACATCATCAGGCAGCCGGGGAAGAGATTGGCATATGTCCAGCAGATCCGGTCCACCTCGGCGTCGAGCAGGGCGAAATCATAGTCATTGGCTTTGAGCTTGCTGCCGACCCACTCCCGCGCCTGCTTGAATTCGTCGCCGGCCTTGTAATCCCCGTAAACAATGTCCCCGTCCTGTACATAGGCCTCGGTGATGATCTGGGGGTTACGCACCCACTTGCCCTTGTCGTCCTTGAGCACGGGCAGGCATTTCGAAATGAGACCCTTGCGGTACATCTTGTACGCCGACCACATCTCGCAGCTGATGCAGTTCCACATCGCATCTTCGATCGTCAGGAACCAGGGCAGAAAGTCGGAGGCCCCGCCCACCGGGGCCGACCCATGCCGGGGGCCGGCTTGGCCGAAAATCGCGAGGTCGGAAGCTACCGTAATGTCGCAGGCCGTCCCGATTTCCTGGCCGCCCGCCACGCGCATGCCGTTGACCCGACAGATGACGGGTTTCTTGCACATGAGAATGGAGTCGACCATGTTGTTGAAAAGCTCCATGTAGCCGCCGTATTCTTCGGGCCGCATGCTGTAATACTCGGAATACTCCTTGGTGTTGCCCCCGGTGCAGAACGCAAAGGGGCCGGTACCGGTGAAGACCACCGCCACCACCGAGCGGTCGGTCGAGGCGTTCTCGAAGCCCGCGATCACGCCCTTGACCATTTCGGTGGTGTAGGAGTTGTACTGAGCCGGGTTGTTGAGCCGGATCCAGGCGTTGTAAAGCCCGGGAACCGCTCCCCCTTTCAAGTCCTTCAGCGGTTTTTTCTCGTACACCACGCAGGGGGCCTCTGTGCCCCAGTGTTCTTTGCCGTGGCGGTCATGATCCTTGATCGAATGTTCTCTCGGCATCCATGTTAACGACATAGCCAGCCCTTTCTTTCTCTCGGGTGAAGTTTAGTGAGGCCGTGACCTGGTCACGTGCTGCCCTCCCAAGCGGTTTCCCGACCAGGGCAGGGCATCCCTATCCGAAAGGCTGAGGGTCATCGAACCCAAAGCCGGATGAAACGACTCTGCCTGCCTCGCCCATCGGCCCTGCGCCTAAAAATCAGGGGTCAGCACGATTCTTTTCTCCGGCGACCCTGCCGTGTGGACCTCTTCAAAAACCGGCGCAATCTTGCTCATCGGCCGTGTCTCCACGAAGGGGGCGATGTCTATCTTTTTCGACAGCACCATGTCCAGGACCACCGGATAGTATTCGGGCAAGCATCCCCAGGTTCCGATAATCTCCGCATCGAACGCCATGAGCCGGGAGATGCTGTATTCGTTCTTTGCCATGCCGAACCCGATGATGATCAACTTGCCAGTGAAGGAAAGCAGTTCGAGGGCGATCTCCTGCCCGCCTTTGGTTCCGCTCACCTCGAAGATCTTCCAGCCGAAACTGGACTCCAGGCCGTTCTTCTTGCACAGCTCGCGAAATTCGTTGCGCAGGTCCTTGAGCGGTTTGTCCTTGGAGCTGATGACGAAATCCACTCCGTACTTCAGCGAGCGCTGGAGCTTTTCCGGGTTCCTGGCAATGCCGATGACGGTCTTGACCCCCAGCGCCTTGGCCGTCTGTGCCATGTAAACGCCCACGCCTCCGGTCACGCCCACGATGATGACGTTGTCCCCGGGCTGAAGACCGGCGCGCTTCGCCGCCTGATAGGGGGTTGTCCCGGCATCGGCCACCACCGCCAGATGCTCCAGCGGGACACTGCCGCGGTTTCTCACCTCGCACAGGTCGATGGAGGGCACCGGGATGTGGCTCGAAAACCCTCCGTAGAGCCCCAGGCTGTTTCCCGGCATCTTCTGGGCCAGGCAGCGATTGCCCCGGCCCGTTTTGCAGAGCATACACTGCCGGCACGGCATGACGGCGGGGATGATCACCTCTTTGCCGATCCATTTTTCGTCCCCCGCGACGACGGTGCCGCTGATTTCGTGGCCGAGCGTGAGCGGCGGCTTGCTGACGGTGGGGACCCCGTCGTAGAAGTACCCAAGGTCGGTGTGACAGACGCCGCATCCGGCCACCTGCACCAACACTTCGCCGGGGCGCAGTGCCGGCACGGGGATCGAGGCCTTTTCCAGCTTCCCCGGTTTGACTTCCCCGGTTGCCTTGTCTTTGGTGGTCGGCTGGACCATTTGCCAGGTCTGAATTTTATCCGGTACCGTTCCCATTCTCCTCACCTCCATGCTGTGGGTTGGACATGCCAGAAAAGCCAAAAAGGGTTATTGGGTGTTGACGGGCCAAAGAAGCTCAACCGACGCGGCGGATGATGGTGCCGTGATTGTGGGATACAAGTTCAGGTAGCTATATATTAGCTATGACTTAGCTAAGTCAAGGAAAAAATGCCGCTGTCGTTGCGGGAACCGCTTTCGTGATCGGCCGGGCAGCCAGCGCGCATTTTGGTTTCGGCCATGATGGCGGCAGCACCGGCATCGAGGATTGCCTTGATGTTTTAGGATGCGGTTGTTATGAGGAAGGCAGCTATAGGTGCTGCAGGCAAGAATCCTCGCAATCGATAAGGAGGGCAAACCCGGTGAAATACCCCAAAGAGATTGTTCTCAAGGATTGCACCGAGGTGATCATCCGGCAGCTGGCCGAAGAGGATGAGCCGGCGCTGCGGCTTTTTTACAGCAAGATTTCCGAAGAGGACCGCTGGTTCATGCGCTTCGATGTCATGGACCCGGCGGTGATCCGCAGCTGGGTGCAGGACCGGGAAGAGGTGATTTCGATCATCGCGGTGGCCGCGGGCGATATCGTCGCGCACGCCCGGCTGCACACGCACAAATACGGGTGCTACCATCACCAGGGGCGGATGCGCATTATCGTCCTCCCCGAATACCGTCAAAAGCGCCTGGGCAGCTGGATGATTTTGGACCTCATCCATGTGGCGATGGAAAAAGGATTGCGCGAGATCAGAGCCGATTTCGTGGTGGGGGTCGAGCAGGCGGCCATCGAGTCGGCGAACCGCCTCGACTTTTTCAAAAAGGCCCTGCTGGAGGCTTTTATCATCGACCCCCAGGGGCGCCTGCACGACCTGCTGATCATGACCAAGCAGCTCCACAAGGACTGGGGGGATTTCTGACCCACGGCCATGACCGCCTTCGCCTCCCACGAAATTCAAACGGTCACCTCGCTCGGCGAACTGCGGGTCCGCTCCTTCTGCTCACCGCAGGAGATCCGACAGCTCAGCTTCGACCGGCAGTTCGGCACCCATGCCCACTACCGCTCGCTGTTCACCAAGCGGGAAAGCCTCGAGCGCAAGGCGGAGCAGCCGGACGCGAACGTGGTGCTGGCGATCGCCGATTCCGCGCACATCGTCGGTTTCGGGGTTCTGGCCCACCCGGACCCGGAAGAGCGCTGGGCCGAACTTCAGCCCCGAATGATGATGGAGGTGAACGCCATCGAGGTGAACCGCAAATGGCGCGCCCAAAAGGTCGCGACGGCCATCGTCCAGATGATGATGGTGCACCCGCTGATCGAAGCCAAGATCGCTTATTTTGTCGGCTACTCGTGGACGTGGGACCTGGACGGCAACCGCATGACGGCCTCCCAGTACCGCCAGATGATGATGCGCCTCTTCGAACCGTTCGAATTCCAGGAATACACAACCAACGAACCCAACATCTGCTTGAAGCCGGAAAACATTTTCATGGCGAGGATCGGGTCCGATGTTTCCGTTCAGACCCGGCAGGCCTTCAAGTGGTTGCGCTACGGGCAGTCGCCCTGACTCCACCCCAGACGATGGACTCAACCGTATCAATCTACCTTCGTCCGACGGCCATCATCGATTCCGAACACCCGGCTGTCCGTGAAAAGGCCCGGTCGGTAGCCGGCAGCCCGCCGGCGGATCCGATCGAGACCGCCGTACGGCTTTACACCGCGGTGCGGGACGGAATCTGGTACGACCCCTACCTGCCGTTCTACCGGCCCGAACACTACCGCGCCAGCCGCGTGCTGGAGCAGGGCCGCGCCTTCTGCATCGGCAAAGCCGGGCTGCTGTGCGCCCTGAGCCGGGCCTGCGGCATCCCCTCACGCCTGATCTTCGCGGATGTTCGCAACCACCTGGCCACCCGGCAGCTGATCGAATTCATGGGAACCGACATCTTCGTTTTTCACGGGGTCACCGAGTTTTTTTTGGAGGGCAAGTGGGTCAAGGCCACGCCGGCCTTCAACACCCAGCTTTGCCGGCGTCACGGGGTCGAGCCGCTTGAATTCAACGGACGCGAGGACTCCCTGTTCCAATCGTTCAACACCCATGGCCGGCGTTTCATGGAGTATGTGAAGGAGCGCGGCAGCTTTCACGATATCCCGGTCGAGGAGATCGTCGAGGCCTGGCGGGAGTCTTACGGGATCGAACGGGTCGACCAGTGGATCGAGATGTTTGAAGCCGCAGGCGGCAGGCCGGTTCGGGATTTCGGGGCCGAGGATCCGCTCAGTCCAAAACCTTGCGCAGGTTGATGAAGTTGCTGCGGTCGAAACCGAGGGTTTTGAAAAACGAAAGCATGTCGGTCGAATCCCATCGCACGGAGGTGTAGACGTTGTCGATGCCCTGGGCCCGGTAGTATGCGAAGATGTCCTCCGCCAACCGGGCACCGATGCCCTGTCCCATGAAGCCCGGATCGACTCCCATGGTGGCGATCCACGCGCTCTGGGCCATACCGAATCCAGCCGTGAGGATGTAGCTGATCATGAACCCCACGATCCGGCCGCCGGCCTCGGCCACCAGGCAGACATCCTTCCGGCGGCGGGCGTGTTCCTCCACCACATGCTTGAAATCCTCGCTGATCGGTTTGCGGGTGATGGCGGCATAGATCCGGCTGACCTCCCCGGCGTCCTCGATCTGCAATCGGCGAATGCGAATGTTCTCCACGGCGGCTGGCTCCCGTTCAATCGATCCGGATAATTTTCACTTTGTGCCCGACCCAGTCGGGAGGCAGGTAGACTCGGCCGCTGTTCCCGCTGGCCTTGACCCGTTTCTCGATCATCTCCTCGCCGAAAATCTCGAATTTAACGCGAGTGCTGGCGTCCGGCAGCGGAATTACCGCCCCGGAATCGTCCGACGGATCTCCGTTATCCGGAACTCTGCGGGGGTGTTTCTTTTCTTCGGCCACCTCGGTAGGCCTCCCGGTTTCAGGGGAGCTGCGCGCATGGCGCGCTGCAGCGCTGATCGTCTCTCTGCCGGAGCGTGGTCGGCCGGCATTGGTCGGTTTCCCGTGCAAAGCTACATTAGAGCTGTGTTGTAACTTAGTCAAGCGAAAGCTCACTTTGTGTAACCGATCCCAACCGAGTGGATCATCACGCCTTATTTTGACGCAATTGGCGCATGGCGGCGCACATGGAGGAGTTACCGATGGAGCGGGTAATTTCAAGGAGGTCTTTTCTGAAGGGCGGGTTGGCGGCCGCGGCGGCTGTGGCCGCATCCGGAGCGCCCGGGACGACAGCCGCGGTGGCGGCTAATGACCGGGGCCACCTGGCCACCCTGATCGACATCCGCAAGTGCATCGGTTGCGGGGCCTGCGTTGAGGCCTGCCGCGACACCAACGCCCACAAGCACCCCGAACCGGAAAAACCGTTTCCAAAAATGTTCCCCGCGCGGGTCAAGGTGTCGGACTGGTCCGACAAACGCGACGTCAGCGAGCGCCTCACGCCGTACAATTGGTTGACCATTCAGCACGCCACGGTCAGGATCAAGGCAGAGGAGACCGAGTTGAACATTCCGCGGCGCTGCATGCACTGCGTGAACCCCCCCTGCGTCAAACTCTGCCCGTGGGGCTCAGCCAAGCAGCTGAAAAACGGGCTCTCCCGCATTGACCCGGAGATCTGCCTGGGCGGCTCGAAGTGCAAGGACGTTTGCCCCTGGGACATCCCTCAGCGCCAGACCGGTGTCGGGCTTTACCTGGATCTCTTGCCCTCCCTGGCCGGGAACGGGGTGATGTTCAAGTGCGATCGCTGCTACGACCGGCTCGCCAAGGGGGACGCCCCGGCATGCATCGAGGCTTGCCCCGAGGGCGTGCAGACCATCGGGCCGCGGGATGAGATCATCGCCCAGGCCCGGAAGATCGCGCGGGAGATCGGCGGTTTTACCTACGGCGAGACTGAAAACGGCGGCACCAACACCATTTACGTGTCGCCGGTGCCCTTCGAGGAATTGAATCGGGCGCTCGAACCGGGGGAGGGCCGACCGCACTTCGCGCCGGTGGCCGATGCCATGGCCGAGGCCAACAACCTGGCGGCTGCCATGGTCATCGCGCCTGTCGCCGGGATTGCGGCCGCCGTAGGGCACTTTGTTGCGAACGCCCGCAAGCATCAGGAAGGGGGAAACGCAGCATGAAAACCGCTTGGCAACACCACGCCGCAGGCTCACGGTTTCCTACAGGGGTGGCATGGCTCTGCACGGCGACGCTGGGTGTCATGGCGCTGACCGGTTTTGGCCAGATGCCCCTCTACAACCGCTACTACCTGAGCGACATCCCCGGGCTCGGCTGGCTGGCGGACTTTTACGTGACCCGGAACATTCACTATGTCGGGGCGGCCGTGCTGCTGGGGCTCCTGTTCTACGCAGCGTTCGATTTTCTTCTGCGGCGCCGGAAAAAACTACGGCTGACGCGTTCGGGCACCCTGCGGCTGGCGCTTGTGGCGGGAATTGTGGTGTCCGGGGTGTTGATCGTGATAAAGAATTTTCCCCATGTTTATTTCAACGATGCCTTCGTCATCGGTTTGAACCTCTTTCATCTGGCCATGGTGATCTCCCTGCTCGCAGCGAATGTTGTTTGCCTAATTTTCAGAAAGCGCTGGGCGGCACCGGCCTGACCCGCCGGTCGCCCAGCTCGGTTGCCTCACGCGCTCTGCAAGCCGACCATGGTTTGGATGCTGGTATGCAAGCAATTCCTCTGTTCAGTCGAGCGGGATCCTGATTTTTTGGCCCGGGAAAATCAGATTGGGGTCCTTGATGACCTCACGGTTGGCTTCGAAGATCTTGGGGTAGTCGTTCGGCTTGCCGTAGAACTGCTTGGCGATGGCCGACAGGGTATCCCCCTTTTGGATGATGTAATACTCGACCTTGGCCTGAACGGGAGGTGCCTGCAGTTTGTCGATGTTGACCCCTGAGACGCCCTGAACGTTGCCGGCCATGAGCACCGCCTTTTCCATGGCCTCAGCGCTGGTCGCCCTGCCGGTGATGGAGACCACCCCCTGGCTGAAGGTGACCTGCATGTCTTCAATACCGGGGTTTGACTCTTCGATGTGCTTTTTTATTTTTTCAGCCGCTTCTTCGTCGCGGTTGAACAGCTTGCGCCCAATGTCCTTTACGAAATCAAACAGTCCCATGGTTCTCTCCTTTTTCAAGTTGGTGGTTGCAAAAAATTTAATCGCATATCCCAGGCGGTGCGATGCGCCGGTGCGACCGGTGTGGTGGCGGGCTTAAATCCCGCGTGCACTGCCTTCTAATAGGCGTGAAACCCGTCCTGTCAACCAGCGGGCGGGACGGCAAGGCCGGCTTGCCTTGAGTTTGAGCTGCCTGCGCAAATGCAAAGGGGTCATGGCGGCTGCCATAACCCCTTGATATTCTATGGTAGGCACGCGGGGATTTGAACCCCGGACCCCTACCGTGTCAGGGTAGTGCTCTCCCCCTGAGCTACGTGCCTATAAATTTGAATTCTTAGCACCCAGGTTGCTGACTGTCAAGCCTGTTTGCGGGTGTTTTCGCCGGTGTTTGTCTGGGCGCCGCCATTCTTTTTGGAGCCGTTGCCGACTCCCGATTGCAGGATATGGAGCCCCTTATACGTATAGTGCAAACCGGAAAGAACGGTCATGGAGGCGGTGACCCAATAGAGGGACTGCATCGCCGTCCCGGCCCAGGCCGCCTGGAGGTCCATCAGATTGAACGCGATCGTTACCACCTGGACGACGGTGGTCCACTTGCTGATGAGCGAGGGGCGGATGGTGAACGGCACGCTGGTAAATGCCAGCACAGCGATTCCGGTGACGATCAGGACATCGCGGCTGATCACCACCACGACCAGCCAGCCGGGGATGTCCTTAAGAACCCCCAGGGTGACGTATGCCGCTGTGAGCAGCAGTTTGTCGGCGATCGGGTCGAGAATGGCTCCAAGCTGGCTGCGCTGGTTCAAGGCGCGCGCGATCAGCCCGTCCAGCCCGTCGCTCACCCCGGCTGCAATGAAGACCAGCAAGGCATACCCGTGCAGGCCCCGGATCAAGAGGATCACAAACAACGGAATGACCAGGATCCTGAGAACGGTCAGGATGTTCGGAATGTTGATCGTGAGCTGGGGTCTTCGACGGAAGCCCCCCGATTGAAGAACCGACATGTCCGCTCTACGCCTGCGCCGAATGAGGTTTGCCCTAACTTCCCTGCCCTTATTTCGGGCTGAGTGCCACCTTCAAGGAGCTTTCCAGCGCCTCGACAACAGTCACCTCGAAGGCGTCGAATGCCTGCAGCGCCAGGACCGTCGCCAGTTCCCGGCCGCCGCCCGCGTAGTCCACAAGCAGGATCGCCTCGTTCGGCTTTATTTCCTTGACCTGGATCGCCGTAACACCCGGTATAGCGGCAAGTGCCCGCCGCAGCTTCACGAAATTGGCGAGGTTGCCGCTGCCCTCGACAGTGAGCGCCACCGGGGTGGGACCTGCCGCCGTTTTTTCGCCCAGCACACCCGCATCGGCCAGGGCATCTCGGATTTTGCGGGCCGCCACCGTGGCCTGGATCAAAACAAGGTGGTGTTTGCCGGAAGGGGCCTCCGACAAAAGCTTGAAGCCCCGAATGAACTCCTCGGAGTGGTCGAGGAGCAGCTCGTTCAGTTTTTTGAAATTTTCCGCAAAGCTCCCCGGAGATGAAATTTCGATGGCAGCGGCGGCGACCGCCTGCTTCAAGCCGTTGGCGATGGCGGCTTCGCGGGCCGCCTGGATCTTGCCGCCTTGAAGCGGAGCGGATCCCACGACCGTCAGCGTCTGGGTGTCTCCGGGCTTTTGGGCATCGGCCGAAGCGCAGAGAAACAGGAGCACCCCAAAAAAGGCTGCCCACCCTGTATACGATGCCGCGCGTGTGCTCATGTAACCCGTCCGTGTGTTCTGGATTGCGAATCGATGGGGTCTACATAGACGAGAACGGACATCGGATCAATACCCGGTGGCTCACATCTTGCGGTTCAGGGTGTATTCGGCAATATCCAGCATAGTCTGCCGGACGGCCGACGGCGGGAAGGCGGTCATGGCCGCTTGGGCCTTCTCGACATACAGGGACGCCACCTTCTGGGTGTAGCGCAAGGCGCCGCTGTCCCGCATCAGGCCGATCAGGTTCTGGAACTCTTCAGCCGTGAAATCCGTGTGTCCAACCAGTTTCCGGATCCATTTGCGGTCGGCGGAACGGGCGCTTCGCAGGGCATGAATCAGCGGCAGGGTCAGCTTGCCCTCCCGCAGGTCCGCGCCGGTCTCCTTGCCGAGATGCGGGGTTTCGGCCACATAGTCCAGGAGATCATCGATGATCTGGAAGGCCATGCCCAGGTTGAACCCGAAGTCCGTCAAGGCGGACTGCCGCTCCTCGGGGGCATCGGCCAGAACGGCGCTCACTCGGCAGGCCGCCTGGAACAACAGGGCCGACTTGCGGCGGATGACCTCCAGGTATTCCTCTTCGGACAGGCCTACGTCCCCCTTGCGCATCAGCTGGTGAATCTCCCCTTGGGACATGGCCTCGGTCAGCTCGGCCAGGATGCGCACGACCTCGATCCGCTCGGTGCCGGCGGCGATGGCCAGGGCGCGTGCCAGCAGAAAATCACCGACCAGGACCGCGACCGAGTTGCCCCACACGCGATGAGCGGCGGGCTTGCCCCGCCGCAGAGAGGCTCCGTCCACCAGATCGTCATGCAGCAGGGTGGCGGCGTGCAGGTATTCGAGGGCGGCCGAAAAGGTCTTGGCGTAGGTGCCGCTGTAGCCGCACACCCTGGCGGAGAGCACCATCAAGAGCGGCCTCAGGCGCTTGCCGCCGCTGAAAAGGATGTGGCCGGCCACCTCACGCACCAGATCGAGGTGCGGGGTGAGGTTCGCCTCGAGTTCGTTTTCGATGTCCTGCAGGTCCTCTGTGACAGCCTCCAGGATCCTGCGCTTGAGATCGCTCACGCCACCTCCCCCATCAGGTCGTATTCCATCGCGTCGTTGATGCGCGCCCGCACGAACCGCCCGATGGTGAGTTCGTGCCCGGAGGACGCGGTGTTTACGTAGGTGACCCCATCCACTTCGGGCGCCTGAAAATAGGTTCGCCCGGCGTAAAGATGGTTCCCGAGGTTTTCCTCGATCAGCACCGTGAAGATTTTTGCGATGCGCCCCTGATTGATTTCGGCGGCAATATCCATCTGGGTCGACATCAACTGGTCATAGCGGTCCTGCGCAATCGCCTTGGGCACATGGCCCCGCAGCCGGTGCGATGGGATATCCTCCGCATCAGAATAGACGAATGCGCCCAGGTGGTCAAACCGAATGTCTTCGGCGAAGCGCATGAGCTCGTCGAAGTCCGTGTCGGTTTCCCCCGGGAACCCCACGATGACCGTGGTCCGCAGGACGGCATCCGGGACCATGCCGCGGATGCGCAGAAAGAGCGCGCGCAAGCGTTCGCGTGTGCTGTGCCGGCCCATGCGTTTGAGCACGCGGTTGCTGGCGTGCTGAATCGGGATATCGAAATAGGAACAGGCATTGGGGTGTGCGGCGACGGCGCGGATGAAATCGTCATCGATGCTCTCCGGATGGCCATAGAGGACCCGAATCCAGGGACACTGCGCCTGAGCGCCCTTGCCTTCGGAAAGCCCTGCCAGGCATTCGACCAGACGGCCGAGCGACCGAGGGGGCACCATGTCAGCGCCGTAGGCGGTCGTCTCCTGGGCCACCAGGACCAGTTCCCTGACGCCGGATGCGACAAGGGCACGGGCCTCGTCCACTACATCCTCGGTGGGGCGGCTCCGGTGGCGGCCGCGGAGTTTGGGAATGATGCAGTAGCTGCAGCTGCGGCTGCAGCCTTCGGCGATCTTGAGGTAGGCCATGTGAGCAGTGGAGCGCACCCGCGGGCAATCACGGCCAGCGTCGGCGGCACGGTCGGGGTCCGGCAGAATGGCGGCATGCGTTCGACCGGCATCCCCGACGGCATCGACGATCTGGTCGAAAGCACCCGTGCCGAGGAACAGGTCCACCTCCGGCATCATCTGAACGATATCCTCGCGGTAGCGTTCGGGTAGGCAGCCGGCAACCACCAGACGACGGCATGCACCGGTTTTTTTATACTCGGCGAGCTCGAGAATGGTGTCGAGCGATTCCTGGGCCGCGGCTTCGATGAAACTGCAGGTGTTGACGACGATGGTGTGCGCCTCCTCGGGGTCGTCCGTGAGGGTCCAACCGGCCTGCCGCAGGCGGCCGAGCATGGTTTCGCTGTCCACCTGGTTTTTGGCGCAGCCGAGGCTGGTTAGATGTAGCTTCATAGGGTTCGTGGAGTTTCCTGTAGGCTGCCAAGGGCGAGAGGTGTTCTTGGCGTTTCGGGGCCAGGTGTTGAATTCTATTCTACAGCCACAGTGAAGCTAAGGAAGGGGTTGCGATTGTCAACGTCGCGGGAGCCGAGGTCAGGGCGTGGGGGGCACCGTCCGAAACCCTGCAGAGGTGTGCTCTTCCAATCGCCCGTCGGGCCTTGCGACGATGATCAGGCCCTCTATGCCCTCGAGCCGGTCGATCAGCGCCAGCCCTTTTTCCGCCCCCATGACCAGGACGGCCGTGGCCAGCCCGTCGGCCAGTGTGCATTCGGGCCCTTGAATGGAAACACTGACGACCCGGTTCGCCACCGGATACCCGGTGCGGGGGTCGATGATGTGGGAGTACCGCACACCGTCCTTGACGAAGAAATTGCGGTAGTCGCCGCTGGTGGCCAGCGCCTGGTCCTGGAGCGCGACGATCGCGTAAATATCGTCTGGGCGGGCGTCGGGTTGCGGTGTGTTGATGCCGACCCGCCAGAGCTGCCTGTCCCGCCGCCGCCCGGAGGCATAGGTTTCGCCGCCGATCTCCACCAGAAAATCCGTGAACCCGAATCCGCGGACGACCTTCGCCACCTGGTCCACGCCGAACCCTTTGGCAATCGAAGACAGGTCCAGAGTGACGGATGCCCTGCGCTTGACCAGTGCCCCGTGCTCCCGGATCTCGATGGCCTCGAAGCCGACCTCGCCCAGCAGGGTCGTGATCTTTTCGTCCGGCGGCGGATTGCCGCCGCGGCCGGTACGGCCGAAGCCCCACAGGTCGACCAGCGGGTTCACGGTCCCATCCCAGGCGCCGTCCGAAAGCGCATGCATCCGCATCGCCGCCCGCATCACCTGGTGGAAATCGACCGAGACGGGGAACTCGATGCCCGTCTCCTGAAAGCGGTTGAAACGGCTGATCTCGCTCTCCGGAAGGTACGGCGACATGCTGCGGTTGATTTCATCCAGTCGCTGGTCGACTTTTTCCTTCAGCCCTTTCACCGACCCGAGGTTCCCGGTCACCACCTTGACCTGGTAGGTGGTGCCCATGGTCCGCCCTGCGATCAGGTGCTCGCGTTTCGAGTCACAATTTGCCGCCAGCATCAACCCCATAATACAAACGATGATGCGAATAGGCAGAGGGCAGATGGCAGAGGGCATTTTCAGCAGATCCTCGGCAGCTGCTCTCCCGCCAGCATGTCCACGATGCGGGTGCCGCCGATGCGGGTTTGCATGAATACTCGGCCGGGGCGATCGGCGAGGCACTCGCCGATGACGACTGCGTCCCGGCCGAAGGGGTCGGATCGCACCACCTGCAGGACCGCCTCGGCATCCTCCGGTGCGGTGAAGGCGATGAGTTTGCCCTCGTTGGCAAGGTAGAGGGGGTCGAAGCCTAGTAGCTCGCAAAGGGCGGCGACCTCGGGCTTCACCGGGATGCGATCCTCATGGATCCGAATACCGACGCCTGATTTTTCAGCGATTTCGTTCAGGGCTGTGCCCAGCCCGCCGCGCGTCGGGTCCCGGAGCACATGGATGCCGCCGGCAGCGGCAAACATCGCCCGGACCATGTGGTTGAGGGGGGCGGTGTCGCTTTGCACCGTGGTGTCGAAAGAGAGCCCCTCGCGGCGCGCCAGCACGCTCACGCCGTGGTCGGCGAGCGAGCCGCTTAAAATAATGACGTCGCCCGGCCGGGCCCGGTGGCTCGCGACCTCCACGGCCGCCGGGATGACGCCGATCCCGGAGGTGTTGATGAAGATCTTGTCGACCGTTCCCTTGGGGACGACCTTGGTGTCGCCGGTCACCACTTTCACGCCGGCGATTTCAGCAGCCCGGCCCATCGAGGCCACAATCGTTTGCAGCTGCCCCACGGGGAAGCCTTCCTCGATAATGAGCGCCACGCTCAGGTAGACCGGGACAGCCCCGCACATGGCCAAATCGTTCACCGTGCCGTTGACGGCCAGTTCGCCGATGTCCCCGCCCGGAAAGAAGATCGGGTCCACGGTGTAGGAATCGGTGGAGAAGGCCAGCCGCTGGCCGTTGAGCTCGAAGATGGCCCCGTCGTTCAACTCGGCCAGGATCGGGTTGTCGAACACCGGCAGCAGCATGTCCGTAGTCAATCGGTGTGAGATCTTTCCCCCGCTGCCGTGGTCGAGCAGGATCTTGTCGGTTTTCATCAAGTGCACCTGTTTGGCTACAATGAAGCAGTTTTATTTTCGGGTGGGAGTCCTGCCCCGGCGGGACCGCGATCATATCGTGGTTGGAAACCACTCCCACAGGGACAATAACCTCTTACTTCTTTTTCTCCAACGCACCGCTTGCTTGCACTCGCTGCTCGTTACTTTCGACTCCGACGTTTCACTCTTCACTGTACTTATAGTACGCCGCGCACGTCCCCTCGCTCGAGACCATGCATGGCCCCACCGGGTCTATTGGGGTGCATACCTTCCTGAACAAGGCGCACTCGGGCGGGGTCTTCTTGCCCGTCAGGATCTCACCGCAGGCGCAGCCCTTGGGGGTTTTGGCCTCCGGCAGCTGAAGGCCGAAGCGCCGTTGCGCGTCGAAGCCGGCATAGGTCGCGCGTATCCGTAGACCGCTGGCAGGGATCAGGCCGATCCCGCGCCAGCAGGCGTCCGCCGGCTCGAACACGTTCGCCAGCACCTGACGGGCCTTGGCGTTGCCCCCCGGGCTGACGGCCCGCGGGTAGGCGTTTTCCAGAGACGGGCGGCCGGCTTCAATCTGCTCAACCAGCAAGGCCACGGCCTGCAGGATGTCCGCCGGCTCGAACCCGGCCGCGACGCACGGCAGGCGGTGACGCTCGAAAAAAGGCCGGTAGGCATCGAGGCCGATGATCACCGAGACGTGGCCGGGCAGGAGAAACCCGTCGACCTTGACCTCGTCGATCGCCATGAGTGCCTCCAAGGCCGGCGGCACGATTTTGTGGGCCGAGATCACCGAGAAGTTGGCGAGTTTCAGTCCCGCCGCCGCCGCGATGGCGGCGGCAACGGTCGGGGCGGTGGTTTCGAACCCCACCCCAAGAAAGACCACCTGGCGGCCGGGATTTTTTTGGGCGATGGCCAGGGCATCCATGGTCGAATAGACGATCCGGACATCCCGGCCGTCGGCCTTCTCACGCTGCAGGGAGGAGGCGCTGCCCGGCACCCGCATCAGGTCGCCGAAGGTGGCCACGGTCACACCCGGCTGCCGGGCCAGCTCGACGAAGGCGTCGACCTCGGCCTGGTCGGTGACACACACCGGGCAGCCCGGGCCGGAGAGAAGCGAGATGGTCTTCGGCAGCACGGAGCGAATCCCGCTTCTGAAAATGGACACCGTGTGGGTGCCGCAGACCTCCATGAGGCGGATGGGCCGGCGGCTGGTCTGCCGGATCTTCTCTGCAAGCTGCCGGGACAGGTCGGCGTCCCGGTACTCCTCGCTGTGCTTGATGGTCATGTCATCGATCCTTTCCATTCCGGAGGCGCTCGGCCGCAATGGCCGCCTGCCCCAGCGCGATGCCGCCGTCGTTGGTGGGCACCAGCCGGTGGCTGAATACCTCGAACCCGCTCGCCTCCAATGCGTGGATGAGCCCCTCCAGCAGGCGGGCATTCTGGAACACCCCCCCGCTCAGGACGACGCGGTTCAGGCCCCGCTCGCGGCCGATGCGGGCGCAGACCTCGGTGAAAACCTGCACCACGGAGTTGTGGAACCGGGCGCTCACGATCGGCAGCGGGGTCCGGCGGGCCAGGTCCTCCACGACCCCGCGGATGATCGGTGCGGGCAGAATGCGGATGGGGTCGCTGCCCTCCCAGTCGAATTCGTAGGTCTCCTCGGTCTCGTCGGCCGCCGCCATTTCGAGCTCCATGGCGGCCTGGCCCTCGTAGTTGACCCGGCTGCGCAAACCGGATAAAGCGGCCACCCCGTCGAACAGGCGCCCGAGGCTCGATGTCAGCGGCGAGTTGACCCGCTTTCCAATCATCTCGCCGACGATGCGGGTTTTGCCCTCGCCGACCGCCTTCAGCAGCGGCAGGTCCAGTTCCGGCCAGGCGTTGCCGTAGGCATCGCGCAGGTAGCTGACGGCCATGCGCCAGGGCTCCTTGATGGCCGCGGCGCTGCCCGGCATCGGCACGCAGGCGAGGTGGG
>JBGSTS010000111.1:0-8804 GCA_041736435.1 Desulfobacterales bacterium
GCACGCTTCCGGCGCCCGCGCCCACCCCGCCCGTCGTGACCCTGATCCACAAACCCGGGCAGGCCCAGTCCCAGGTGACGATGCAGCTGCCCGGCCCGCTCCGAACCGACCCGGACTACTGGAAGCTCAACCTGCTGATGAGCGTTTTCGGAGGATCGGACTCGCTCATGTACACCCGGTTGCGCGATGATCTCGGTTATGTCTACGCAGCGGGGTTTTACCAGACCTTCAAGTGGCAGGCCGGCCTGCTGGTGGGCTCGATCAACTGCCAGGGCGACAAAGCGGCCGATGCCGCTCTGGAAACCCTGCAGATCATGGAATCCCTGCGGCAGTCGGTGCCGGAGCGCGAATTGGAGCGCAAGCGCCTGGATGCCCTCAACAGCTTCGTCTTCAACCTGGACACCAAAAGCGATCTGGTCCAGGCCTATGGCCGCTATCACCTGCGAGGTGAGCCGCTCGACACCCTCGGCCGCATCCAGGATGCTTTTTTTACGGCCGGCCGGGAAGAGCTGCACGATATTGCCCGCCGGCTGTTCGATCCGCGCAAGCTGCAACTTCATGTGGTGGCGGACAAAACCACCCCGGTTCGAAAACCCGACGGGAGAACGATCACGCTCGAGGAAGATTTGAAAGCCATGGCCCAGGCCCTGGAGCTGCCCTTCCGCGAAATCGAGTTGAGATAACACGAGGTGAATTTGGAAGAGGTGCGCATGCGCCGAAACGAGAAGCAGATGAGCGACCCGGCGGAGATCGCGGTGGTCATCGCGGAGGCAACGGTCTGCCGCATCGCCATGTGCGACGCGGGAAGGCCTTACCTCGTCCCCATGAGCTTCGGCTACAGGTCGGGGGCTTTTTACGTGCACTGCGCGGCCGCGGGCCGCAAGCTGGAGATCCTGAGAAAAAACCCGCACGTCTGCATCGAGCTCGAAGCGGGGGTGTCGCTCAAGACCGGCCGCAAGGCCTGCGACTGGGGCATGAACTATCGCAGCGTGATCGGTTTCGGCACGGTTGCGTTCCTCGAGGGTGCAGCGGCCAAGCGCGAAGCCCTGGACATCATCATGGGCCACTATGCCGCGGGTGAATTCGTTTACACCGATGAGGTTCTGGCCAAAACGGCCGTATTGCGGGTGGACATCACGGCCCTTACGGGGAAGCGGTCGGGGTAGCTCCGGGTCCGATCATATGTCAGCCAGGTGTTTTTGCGCCAGCAGCAAGCCGCAGATGCTTTTGGCGTCCTGGATCTCTCCCCCCGCAATCATCGCGAGCGCTTTCTGAAGGGGCAGGCGGTGGACCGCGAGCACCTCGTCGGGGTCGAGCTCCTGCTCGGCCGGACTGAGCGTTGCGGCCAGAAAAAGAAAAACCCGCTCGTCCGAATAGCCCGGCACCGGTGTGATCTCTCCCAGCGGGCGCCACTCGGCGGCGCAGTAACCGGTCTCCTCCGCCAATTCCCTGCGGGCGCACTCCAGCCCCGATTCCCCCGGGTCTAACGTGCCGGCCGGGATCTCCCAGATGAAGCGCTTCAATGCATGGCGGTACTGGCGGACCAGGACGACCTCTCCGGCACCTAAGAGCGGCACGATGGCCGCCGCCCCCGGGTGCTCGATGTAGTCCCAGTCGGCGCTGACCCCGTTGTCCAGGGTCACGTTTTCCCTCACCAGTTGAAACACCCGGCCCCGGTATATCCGTGAACGGCGGTTGACCCTGACGGTCATTCACTCCTCCCTGAGCGGTGTGCGCCGCTTGTTACCCGCTGCTCGTTACTCCCTGGGCTCTCTTTTCCTGCCCGCATTCCTCGTTACGCCGTTCATTTTCCCCAGCCAGCGCTCGACCGCTTCCGCCACCCCGCCGGCGTTGTTCGAGACAACCGTCGGGAACCGCACGCTGAGGTCGCGGTGGGCATTGGCCACCACAAAACGCTCCTGGGTCCATTCGAGCAGGTCGAGGTCGTTGAAATCGTTGCCCACCGAAGCCGTCCGGTCGCGTGGAATTTTGAGCTTCGCGGCCAGCCATGCGGCCGTCAGACTTTTGGACACCACCGCCGGAAAGATTTCGATCCACATCGATCGTCCGTCCAGCGGGGATGTGGTCTGAATGACGGTGAAACCCGGCAGCTCCGTGCGCACGGCGGCGAGCGCCCGGGGGCCTTCATCGGCGGGCACAATGGCGACCAGCTGGGCGGCCGGCCCGAACTCTTCGATGGTGCTGTCCAACGGGAAGGCGAAAGGGTGGTAGAGCGACAGGCGGCGTTCGAAATCCGGGTTGGAGCGGTTTTGGGATTTGAAGCCGAACACGTGGCTGTCCGGGACCGGGCGCTGGACCATGACATCGAGCCCGAGTGCGCACAGGGTATCGAAGGCGCTGCAGGCCTCTGCGTTTTCGAGGCTGACGCGGCGCACGATCCGTTCGCCGGGGCGCTGGATCACCCCGGCCCCGGTCGAAAAAATCACGAAATCGACCGGCCAATCGGCCGAGGCGACCGTGTTATAGGAAAAAAGCGAGCGGCCGGTCGCCACCACGCGCACGATGCCTGCCCGGCCCAGCCGCTGCAGCGCGGAGTGGGCGGCGTCGGAGAGTTTCCGGTCGCTGTCCAAAAGCGTTCCGTCCAGGTCGGTGATGAAAAGCCCCGCTGCTGTCGGGCACGCGCTTGCAAAACTGGGATCCTCGAGAATAATCGCCATGAGGGCGCCATACTATGGAAGCCCCCCGGTCAAGTCAAACAGGAAATGTTCGGGCTAAAGTCGTGCGGTGGATAGGGCGATATACCTGTTACAACTTGCCGCCGCCGCATTGTCGGAGGGGAGTGAGGCCGGTGCAAACCGGCCGCAGGCGGAAGCTGAAAACGGAGGTCACAACGGGGATATGGGAAAGGAAGCGATCATATTTTTCGACAAGCTGGGGTTCGGGTGGGTGGTCGACAACTCGATCGCAAAAAACATCAAGTGGGGATCTCTGGAAGAAGATGAACTGCCCGGACGGTCTCTCATAAAGATCATCGAAAACATCCTCTCCGAGAAGCAGATTCTTTAAATACGCGCCCGGTTCTCGATCCCTCTCTTCCGGTTCTCGGCCTGCGGTGGTTTCGGCACCGGGGCCGATCGGGTCCGCAGCCAGCATCGCACGGCTCGCCAGAATTCCGTCATTGTCGCCGCACTCTTTCTGAGATATGAGATAGAGCCGTCAGGTACCCTATGGCAAACCACATTCGAAACCACCACGCGTACCGCGGCCTGATGCAGACCGACGACGGCCTCATCCGCCGGGTGGTCAGCGTCGGCCGCAAGAAAATCATCTTCGAGACCAGCTTCGGTCTGCGCGGACGCCTGGAGGGGCTGCTGCGCGAGCAGCCCGAGCATTTCCTGTTCAGCGAGCGCTCCCGCATCGCGCGGCTCGGCGTGCAGATCGAAAGCGAGCCCGTGGCGCAGGCCCGGCTGCGGGGCAGCGAGCTCACGCTGACGCTGGAAGCCTCGGCCGTGATCCCCGGCTATCCCGGGTTGAAGGATCTGGCGGACTTCTTCACGGCGGGGCTGCCCGTGGGGCGGCTCGTTTACTGCGACCCGGACGCCTTGTTGAGCTCCGAGGAGGTGCTGGAGGCTGTTGAGCAGTCGGTGCTCAAGCTGCCGGCCTCGACCTCCATCTCCAGCGACGGGAGCATCGTCATTGCCCCGCACAAAGTGGCCTGCCGGCTCAGGCAGCCCTTGAGCTGCGAGACGCTCAGCCGCATCCTGCTGCGGGAAGAAGGCCGCGAGCTGCTCAACCGCTATCAGATCCGGGACGCGGTTCCCGCCGTGGCCATTGCCCCCGGCGAAGGGGTGATCACCACCTGCTCGATGTACCTGAACGAGCATTTCGTGGTGCTCCAGAGCGGCTTTTCCCTGGGGCGCAACCTGGCGGCCACCGTGCTCGACCCGATCAAGACCCGCGGGATCCGCATCTACCTGGAGATCATCAACCAGAGCGACCACCCCATCATGAACCCGCTGATCACCGCCCGCGTCTACCGCGCCGCGCGGCGCGAGCTTCTGGCAAACGGGCACAAGGCCGCGAAAGCGGGTAGGACCTATTCTTTCACGCGGCTGCAGGAAATTTCAAAACGCCTCCACCGGCGCTGCCGATCCACCTGCGGGTTCATCGACCGGCCGGTGGCTGTTATGCCGCCGGCTGCCGATGCTCATAAACAACCGGAGGTTTTCATCAACGGCCCTGAAGCCCCTTGCCGGATTCCCCGTGCGCGGTGCGCCTTGGCCCGGCGCGACTTCTCGCCCCAGAGCAACTGCGCCCATGTGTATGCCACGAGCCGGGTGCGGACCGCTTTGTCCGCGGGGCCACGGTCGCTCGTCGTTCGCTATTTCCCCAACATCGTGGAGCACCGGGACATCATCAACCTGGCCTGTGAGGGCAAGCTCGACGCGCTTTACTTCCTGGAGCCTTCCAGCGAACACGGGCCGTTTCTGTCCCAGCTCGACCACAACCGGCTGCAGGAATACCACGCTTTCGGTTTGGAGGTGTACTGGGTGTCGGGCCTGAACCGCCGCCTCATGGTGCACACCATGCGCGACGGGATGGGCTATTTTGTCACCCCGGAGCGGCTGGGGGATTTCCACAAGTCGATGCTCTTTGCTTTCTACGGGTCCAACCGCAGACTCTCCCCGGAGGGAGGCCGGCGCCTCGGGCGGTTGATGGATGCGCTGATCGGCTTCTGGGGCCGCACCATCGGAATCGTCACCGGGGGGGGCAGCGGCGTGATGGAGCATGCCAACACCCTGGCGCGTGCGCGCGGGATCCTCTCCGGAGCCAATTTTCTGGACATCACGGACCAGACGTTAAATACGGATGTGGATTTTTGCCAGGTGTTCCAGGCCACCTGCCGCCACAGCCGCCAGAAGTGGTTCGAGATCGCCTCGTTTCCGATTTTCAACGTCGGCGGCCTGGGGTCCCTGGAGGAGCTCGGGATCACGCTCTGCAACATGAAGCTTGCGCTGCTGGAGCCGGTGCCGGTGATATTGTTCGACACCGAGGGCTCCGGGGAGTTCTGGGACGGCGTCGGCGCCCAGATCGGCGAGATGGTGCGCAAGGGGCGGGCCCCCGCCTGGGTCGCCGACAACATCATGGCCACCGGCGACCCGGAGGCGGTGATACGCATCTACCGCGAGCGGCTGCACCTCTTGTGAAAGCGGGGTTCTAAGCCGCACCTGACACCCGATAGCTGCGTTCCCCCGCAGCCTTAAATGCTCACGTACCTCACTGTACGCTGCGCTTTCAGGCTGCGAAGCGCCTTGCTCTCGGGCGTGATCTGCGGCTTATAACCCCGTTTTGCCGGTTTTGCTGCCGAACATATCCTTAACGGCCGGTTGGCAACTGGTAATCTTTAACCGGCCTGCGGCAAGCGCCGGGCGGCTCAAAGCTTTTTCCCGTGGGTTGCGAGGTAGTCCGAGACGCCCTCGGCCGTCGGCTTCATGCCGGCGTCCCCCTTGTGCCATCCCGCCGGGCACACGTCGCCGTGCTGCTCGAAGAACTGCAAGGCGTCCACCACACGCAGCATTTCGTCCACGTCGCGGCCGAGCGGCAGGTTGTTGACCACCTGGTGTTGAACCACCCCCTCCTTGTCGATCAGAAACGATGCGCGCAGGGCGACCCCGTCCGGGTGTTCGATGCCGTAGGCGCGGGTGATCTCGTGCTTGACGTCGGCCACCATCGGGAACTGGACCGGGCCGATGCCGCCCTCGGCCAGCGGGGTGTTGCGCCAGGCAAAGTGGGTGAACTGCGAATCGATGGAAACCCCCACCACCTGCACCCCGCGCTCGCGGAACTGGGCCAGCCGCCGGTCGTGGGCCACGATTTCGGTCGGGCAGACAAATGTGAAATCCAGCGGCCAGAAAAAAAGCACCACGTAGGATCCCCTCAGGCTCGACAGGTTGAAGTGCTCCTCGATGGTGCCGTCCGGCATCACGGCGGGTGCCGTGAAATCCGGTGCTTTCCGAGTGATCAGTATGCTCATGGATGAACCTCCTTCGGTTTTATGTGCATCGACGCTTGTCGGATGTGGCACGCAGGTCTCAAAATCGATGCCGTCGTGCGAGACACGAATATTAGATCACGCTGACAAATTTCAAGAGCAGGGGATGGCCCGGTCTCTGCTTTCTTGATCATGAAGTTTCTTTTCGGTGGGAGTGGCTTCCAGCCACGAAATCCCCCTTCGCTCTTTGCCAAAGGGGTTGGGGGGGCAGGTGGTGCGCCTTCCTCGGGCACAGGTACCCGCCATTCCTTTCGTCGCGGTTCATTTATACGATTGACTTCTTATGCTCTGCGTGTCGTTCCACGCATGGTAATGCGGTGCAGCCCGGCCAGAAAACGCCGGGTCAATTGCGGCGATATGAGGTGATCATAGAGCTTCCCGTCCGGGGTGACCCCGCGGATGCCTCCGTCTGCCAGAAACCGGGCGAGAAGACGGCGGCCCGTCTCGACCCGGTCGGCCGGGTCGAGGCCGGCGCTGTCCGCATGCGCCGGCTCGGGAATCGGCAGGCCGCGGTCGAGCAGCTGCTTCATGAAGTTCACCACCCGGCCCAGGCGCAGCAGGGTGACGGAATCGATTCGGCGGGTCGTATGCTCGATCGGCAGGGCGCTGGCGCGCATGGCGCCGAAATGTCCCGGCAGCAGCGCGAGTTCCCGGCACAGCCCGTAGTCGCGGCTGCCCGGGGCGGGGTAGAACACCGAGACGCCGGCCAACACCCGGCGGGCCGCTAAAAACAGCAAATCGTCCACGGAAGCCTCTGGGTCCTGGCGGGGGGCGCCGACGATCACGTAGCCCACGGCGCTCATGCCGTGCGCCTCGGCCAGTGCGAGGCAACGGTCGAAGTCCCGGCAGACGTCCGGCCGCTTGAAGCGCCGCAGCTGGTCCGGGTGGGTGGCGGCCAGGGCGAGGTTGAGAGTTCTGAATCCGGCCTGGCGCATGGCGCCGACGATCTCGGCGTCGAGGGTGGGCGGGAACATTCCGTTCATGGCCCTGAGCTCGATCCCCTTGCCGCCGAACCGTGCGTGCAGCTGGCCCAGCAGGTCCGCGAACCAGGCGCGGTCCAAAGAGAGGTTCTCGTCTTCAAAATCGATAAAAGCCACCCCCTGGCGGGTGACGGCGGCTTCCAGCTCGGCGATGACAGCGGCGACCGGCCGCAGCCGATAGGGCATCCACGAGTCCCGGCCGACGCTGCAGTAGGAGCAGGCGAAGGGGCAGCCGCGGCCGGCCGTGATGACCGTGCTTGCCCGCTCGCCGCGGCGGTAATAGGCGAGGTTGAGAGGATCCAGGGCCGGTTGGGGATAATCCGTTAGATGCTGCATCACCGCCGGGGGCCGCATGCACAGCGAGCCGTCGGGGCGGCGAAACCCGATCCCGGGGATTCCGCCCACATCTGCCCCGTCCCGCAGGCAACAGGCCAGCAGCGGCAGGGAGACCTCGCCCTCGCCGCGCAGCACGAAGTCGACCGCCGGCGATTCGAGCAGGCTCTCGGGCAGCACGGTCGCATGGTGGCCGCCCATCACGATTTTACAGGCCGGGTGGAGCGCCTTGATGGCGGCCGCGGCGGCGATGGCCTCCCCGACGTAAGGCGTGCAGAGCGCGGAGATGCCGATCAAGGGGGCTTCGGATTCGCGGGCGCGGCGGGCCAGGTGCTCGAAGCTGAAACCGAAGTGCCGGAACCGGTGAAAGAGGGCAAAGGGGGAGGCGTCCGGCCTGCCGTAGAACTGCTGCAGATGGTTCAGTTCGGGCGGCAGCGGCAGCGGCCGGGATTTAGCGGTCGCCAAGCCGTCCAGGATCTCGACCGAGAAGCCCTTTGCGGCCAGGGCCGCCGCCACGCAGGCCAGCCCGTAGGGGATGGTGCGCTTGGCCGTGAGGTAGAAATCGCGGATCGGCGGTTGGACGAGCAGGACATCGGGCATATTAACATCCGCTCAGGCGTTCAGGCTGAAGGCTGCAGTCCATTGACTCCATCGGAGATGGATCCTGGCCGGGTAAAAAGCCCGAACGCTCCGAAACAGTAGTGGATCCTTGAGCCCCTTGCATTTTACTATACCCCTTCAGTTTTCGATCCATCCACCTCGGTGGCTGTCTTTCTCAACAACGGGATGAATTTGTGATTGGCCTTGGGCAAGGCGAACCGGTCGATATCCGCGAGGCGCACCCAGCGGTGAGCCGCCGGGCCGTTCAGGCGCACCCGTCCGGCCGCGAACCGGCAGCGGAACACGTGCAGGCGGATGCGAAAATGCGAATACGCATGCCGGACCTGGGCCAGAAGGCTTTCGACGACCACCTCGAGGTTGACCTCCTCCTTGATTTCCCGCACGCAGGCCGCGGCCGGGCTCTCGCCTTCCCGCAGTTTTCCGCCCGGAAACTCCCACAGGCCGCCCAGCAGGCCCTGCTCCGGACGCCGTGTGATCAGAACGCGGCCATTCTTGAAGACGACCCCCACGGCGGCCTGCACCTCGGGAACCGGGCGGGCGGCAACCCTGCGCGGGTAACGCGCGGTTGCGCCGCCGCGGTGTGCGGCGCAGAATTGCCGCAGCGCACAGAGGGTGCATTTTGGTGAGGCGGGGGTGCAGACCAGCGCCCCGAGCTCCATCATGGCCTGGTTGAAATCACCCGGGCGGCGCCGGTCGAGCAGGCGATCGGCCTCCGCCTGGAACACCCGGTGGGATGCCGGCTGGTTGACGGGGGCCGTCATGATCAACAGGCGCGCCAGCACACGCTTGACGTTGCCGTCCACCACCGCATGCGGCCGGTTGAAGGCGATGCTCAGCACGGCTGCGGCGATGTAGTC
>JBGSTS010000145.1:0-3254 GCA_041736435.1 Desulfobacterales bacterium
CTTATCCTCCTCATAGACAGGGGTCAAGGACGGACCTGGTGAAAGCGCGGCCTGGAACTGGTTTCCTGATAAACGAAAAACCCAGGGTGCGTTGATTGGCCCCGAAAAGCGAAAGGACCTCGTGCGCACGATTCATTTCCCCATCTGGCCTGAGGTGCTGAGCGCCAGCCCGTTGGCCGGGCGGGTCAAGCATTCGTTCGAGATTACGATCCGTTGGTATCTGGGCTTCTGCCGACGCGGCCGAGCCGAGGTGCACGTGCAGTCGGCCCGGGACTTCATCGCCTGGGCCACGGAGCAGAAACGGCCCCAACCTTGGCAGTTGGAGGAGTGGAAAGACGCGTAAACAACGACAGCGCCTCCTCTCCCCGTCCCTCTCCTCCAGGTCCTGGAGGAGAGGGCGATTCTGTAGCAACGGAAATCACCGCCTGACCGCATAACCGCATGTGTCGTCGCAGTGGGCTCCGGGCGGACCGCCGTGCATGGAGGCATGGAGGTGTTCGAACACCGTTTCCCGCGCACCTTCGGTGCCATGGCAGGAGGGGTATCTGACATTTTCAATCGCAAGCAGCTGAGCGCAAACACCTTCCAGAACTGCCGACAATGCTTAGGGATGTATCAACGATAGTTCGGCCAAAGGCCCCGGAGAAGTCGCAGCGGCGTGCCCGAACTATTGTTGATACACCCTATTGAACTGAACCGCTGAGCCGATGGCGAGAGTCCTTAAGGGAAAAGTATCCTGGCGCTCGGGAAGGGCTGATGAACTGCAGGAGTGGCGAGGGAGGACGGCGGCCCGAAAGAGCAACTCAAAGAGCCACCTGAGCCAGGCGGGTTGGTGCCTCCGATCAAAATACGGCCCTCGGTGTCCAGGCAAGTGGGCTTCCAGACAAAACCATCCCGATCAGCCGTTTTCTCGTGAAATTCGGCTGCACTCGTCCAACCAGTCAACTGAGAGGCTAGCGCGCGCATTTCATGAGCTATCGAAAAGAATGGGCGTCGGGCGTGGCCTGCCCAGCACTGCGATCAGCACGACCTTTGCGCTGCCGCAAAATGGGCAGACCACCCGTGGTGCTGGAGCCTCTTTGATGACCGGATTGGGTTGGGGTCCGAGCTCCTGGACCGCCGACGGTGCCTTTTGCGCCAAAAGCGCGCGCGCTTGCGCGATCCGCTCGGAGCGATCCCGGTTGGAGAGCAGGCCGTAATGGCGGATTTTGACAAAATGCGGCGGCAGGATGTGCAGGCAAAAACGGCGGAGGAATTCCGGTAATGCGAGTGTCATCTGACGCCTTCGGCCCCCTTGGGCGTAGTCCTTGTAGTCAAAGGTGACGGTGCCCTTTTCCCGATCCAAACACTTGATCCGGCTGTTGCTGATGGCCACTCGGTGAGTGTAGCGGCACAAATAGGCTAGAAATGGCTTGGGGCCAGCAAAGGGCCTTTTGGCGTAAACGACCCATTTAGGCCGGCAGACTTGATGCACAAAGCGGGCGAACGCCACCGGCTCTGACAGGGAAGCTTCGGACTTGGGAAACTTCAACTTCCCCTCATCGAACAGCTGCTTGAGGCCATCGCGGAACTTGGCTCGGAACACCACCGAGAGAGCTCGGGTCGGCAAGAACCATTTTGGGCTGCGTGCGATCCAGCTTTTGCCGTCCAGGGACAAGCCACCGCCGGTGACCACGCAATGCAGGTGATAGTGATCCAGCAGCGTCTGCGACCAGGTATGCAGCACGGCCGTGATCCCCAAGGTGGCTTTGAGGTTGTTACGGCCAAACTCCAGGAGGGTCGCGCTGGCGCTGGCGAAGAGCAAGTTGTAGAGCAGTTGCTGGTTATGCTGGATCAGCGGGTTCAGGCTGTGGGGCAGCGTGAACACCAGGTGGAAATAGGGGATCGGCAGTACATGCTCGATCTGCCGATCCAGCCATTGAGCACTTTGAAGTTTCTGGCAACTGGGACAGTGCCGGTTCCCACAGGAGTTTGCCACGAAATGTTGCTTGCCACAGTCCTCGCAGAGGTAGCAATGGCCACCGAGCGCCTCGGTGCGGCAGGCGCAGAGGGCGCGCAGAACTTTCCAAAGATGGGTCGGCAGGCGATGAGCTCCCTTTAGAGCGGATAAACCCGCTCGCAGGACCTCGCCCAAAGTGATGGTTTTCGCCTGACCGGCCCCGGAGCAGCTGGTCACAGAAGGCCTGGGTGCTGGGTTAGGCCTTCTGGCCTCTGGCCAGGTTCAGCAGATCCAGGCTCATCGCGGTCAGGCGCTCCTGCCGCACATAGACGTAAATGGACGTGCTCGCCAGGGAGCTATGCCCGAGCAGTTTCCGCAGGGTAAGGACGTCAACGCCCCCTTCCAGCATATGGGTGGCAAAGCTGTGCCGTAACGAATGGAACCCCCCGTGATCAGGCAATCGGGCGCTTTGAACAGCGTGCCTGAACGCCGTTTCCACGGCGTTGATTGTCAGTGGGCGATAGAGATAGCGGGGACTGGGAAACAACCAATCCACAGGCCGATAGAGCCGCCAATAAGCGCGCAGCTCCTCTTGCAACGACGGCGAAAAGATCGTATAGCGGTCCTTGCTGCCTTTTGCCTGAACGACACGGATTTGGCATCGGTCGCTCAAGAGGTCTGCTACGCGCAGGTGGCAGACCTCGCTCACTCTCAGGCCGGCTGCATAAGCGGTCAGAAAGATGGCTCGGTGTTTGCGATCCAAGCCGGGAAGCCCGAAGAGGCGCTCCAATTCAGCCGCGCTGTAAACTCTGGGAAGCCGCTTGGGCTTTTTCATGCGGGGCAAAGCCTGTTCGACGGCCTCAGTCGGGCGCAGCAAGACCATTCCGAAGAAGAAACGCAAGGCGCTGACCGCCACGATCAAGGTGCTGGCGGCCAGCTCCCTTGCTCGTAGCAGCCAGATCAAGAACACCTTGATTTCCGGATCGGTGATTTGATCGGGCGAGCGATGGTAATACTTGGCGAGCTGGTAAACCCAGTGCACGTAATTCTTCTTGGTGCTGGCCGACAGCCCGCGAAGATCTATTTCATCGATAAGTTTTTGACGTAGTGGAGTCATAGGACTCCACTGATCCCAAAACGCCCCTGGCATTTGCAACCCTTCGCTACCGCGTCAGCGGTTTAGTTCAATTGTCGGCATTCTGTGCGACATTTCAAGGTGCGGGTTCTCCGTGGGCGTCGCAGGCCGGGCGCGAGGTAATTCGGCAGCCGCCCGCCACGAGGCTGGGTCCCGGCGCGGAAAGCGGTCGAAATTGAC
>JBGSTS010000178.1:0-4093 GCA_041736435.1 Desulfobacterales bacterium
ACAGGCCGCCCTCGGTCACAAGTCGTACCGCCTCCAGGCGCAGCTCCTTGGTGTATTTGCTGTATGGGACTTTTTCCATTCTGACACCTCCGTTTGTAGTTTATCATAAACTTTGGTGTCCATTTTTTCCAACTTACTCCACACGGCAGACATTCAACTGCTCGACAAGGGCGGGCGCTCCAACGCATACGCCAACAGCATCCTCGACAAGGGCGGAAGGATTTTGACGTACACAAAATTTTCGAATGGCACCGCGCGTTCAGCCGCCTATATCGGGCACACCATTGCGCATGAGTTCGGGCATTATGCCTATGGCTTGTACGATGAATACGAAGGCTCGGAGTCGTCCTCGAGCAGTCCTTCGAAGCCGCTTTCCGGCGATACGACAAAAGACACGATCATGTGCAGCCAAGGCACTTGGCAGTGGTTCAGCCTGCCGGCAGATTACGCTAATGAAGCTGAGCGTAAAACGGCGCAATACCGCGTCTTTGAATGCTCGGCGTGGGAAACCCTGCTAAAAAATCCCAACAACGACAAAACCCATGAAAACTGGAGGGCCGGTTTTGCCAGAGTACGCTATGAAGAATTCGACGGGATGGCGCTGCCGAATAGCTTGAGTAAGCCGACAGCCGGCTGGGATTCCGACTTTGAGATCATCTACAAAGGCGGGAATGTCGCCGTGTTGGTCATCGACAAATCCGGCAGCATGGGGTATGACACCCCTCCCGCCATGGACTTCGCAAAAAGTGCCGCCAAGCAGTTCGTCGATCTGATGAACATCGGGGACAGAGTTGCCGTTGTGGCGTTCGACAGCTCGGCCTCCACCACTATCGGTATCACCGATCTGTTCGATCAGACGGCCAAAAATGCAGTTAAGAGTGCCATTGACACGCTTTCATTTGGTGGCGGCACCAACTTCGCCGCCGCGTTGAACCAGGCCATGACAGTGTTCAACGCCGCTACGACGCAGGAAGACACGCGCTATGTGGTCATGGTGTCCGACGGCGAGGCAAGCGAACCGAGCGTGCAGAGCTACATTTCCCAGGCGATTCCTATCTATACCGTTGGTCTGAGCGTCCCGGCCAACGGAGCGACAGTATTATACAACATCGCATTCAAAACCGGCGGCTCCTATCGCGCCGCGCCGACCAACTTGGGTCTGGCTGATCTCTACGCGGAAATCAACCGTGACATTCTCGGGCGCATAGTTGTCCTGGCCAAGAAGATCAAGCAACTCATCACCGGCGAGGTATTCGAGGAGCCGATCATTATATCCGACAAGGAAAATCTAGTCACCTTCCGCGCAAGTTGGGAAGTAGGCGCCGACATGAGCTTCAATATTCAGCGGCCGGATGGCACCTTGATTACCCCAAGCACACTGCCAGCAAACGTCACATATGTTTCGGGCAGCGATTACGGCCTATACAGAGTGGAAAATCCCCAAACCGGGGAATGGAGAAGCGTCGTTACAGCGGTCAACGTGGCCGGCTCGGCTTCGGTTTCCCAAGAAGTCAGCGGTGATTCCGCCCTGACGGTTCAATTGATGCTTTACGGAGGCAAAGACTCGGAACCGATTGCCATCATGGCAGCGGTTACCGGGCCGGAAGCCGTTATCAACGCGAACGTCAAAGCGAAAGTAAATCCGCCCGCAGGAGCCTCCCAGGTGCCGGATATCGTCCTAAAAGACGACGGGGCTTCGCCCGACCTTTTCCCGGACGACGGAATATACTCAGGTGTTCTGCCGAATTACGACGCTAACGGTGTGTACACCATTTCAGTGTCAGTAGACGACAATGCGGGTCTTGCGCACCTGGATACCAGCGGGGCACTTGAGAACGATATCGATGCCGCGCCAGAATCGCTTACGGAATTCCAACGTTTCGCCGAGTCCAGCATCACGGTCTCGGGGCACACTATCCAGCCCCAGGACTCCTTCAGCGCTGTGGACGTCCCCACGGACAACACCAAGGTATGGGGTTCGATCCAGTCCGCCGGAGATGAGGTCTGGTTCAAGTTCACCCCCGTCAGCGGCACAACTTACTACATCACCACCAGCAATCTTATGTCCTGGGACGGCACAACCATGTCGACCAAGCTGACCTTATACGACACAAACGGCACGACCGTTATCGCTGACAGTTCCGGCGACCAACTGGATCACGTGGCGCTGATTAAATGGAAGGCTGTTTCATCGGGACCTTATTATTTCACGGTTAAACATGAAAGTTCCGGCACCGGTTCCTTTGCGGTCGCGGTGGGTACTACCAGCATACTATCAAGCGTCCAGGACTCCAACGGCGATTCCGGCGGCGGCGGAGGCATTGTTGGAAGCGGCGGCGGCGGGGGAGGAGGCTGCTTCATTTCAGCGACGTCGGGTTCCTCCGTATTCGGTGCGGGTGACTGGAGCGGTTTAATGGTGTTGCTTCTGGTCCCCTTTGCGATGGTGGCTCTGCATTCCAGAAGCGTCCACTGAGGTGACGCGGATTGAACTAAAGCGCCGGCGGGTTGTGGAGCGATCTCCCCTGCTTGCCGAAAAATGTCAAAATTAGAACTTTTGCACTATATCTAAAACATGGAAAAACCGGGTTGCCATGGTAGGTTGGCAACCCGGTTTTTTTAAACGCAAGGGAACACGTTTGTACGCAGAACATTAGGCCAGGACAATGAAAAGAGGGTCAAGCCGGACGCCTGACTCCTTAATTTCATTTGGTGCCCGGGGCCGGAATCGAACCCACCCCGATTCACATGGACACTGGTTTTATGCCCTGCCTGACAAAGCCCTGACAAACCCCAGTATCTTTTCGTCTCTGGCTTTAGTGCTTTCCGGCAGCAAAAAAAGCTGCCTCCAACACTATGCCAGAGTCAGAAGGCTTTTGTCCACCGATGAGCGGATCAACATAGACCATCTTGGACTGCCGTTGTCGGTGCCGTATGCCGTCAACCTCACGATTTCAGAAATCTGATAGGATGTCCAAAGCTGTCAGTATCGCCAAGACGGCGGCAACCAATATTCGTTGGAGTTGCGGAGACACAATCTATCCAAACGCGCCCCTACTCAAGATCATATCCACACTTTTTTGAAATACGATTGGTTTGCGATTACCTGATCAATACCGTCAGAACCTTAGAAATCCCCCGAAGATTCTATTAATCGCCGATATACGTAACAAATGGCGTTTTGTTGAATGACCAACCAAGCCTCTATTCACGGGGTATATCTTATGAATTTTATAATCAATTTTAACGCAGCAAGCTGTTTAGAATAGACCTCATTCAGGTTCAATTTGAAATACTGGATATGCCATCCTCAAGAATCTGGAGCCCCTTTTCCAATTGCGTGTCGGTGATCACGAAGGGGACCAGCACCCGCACGACGTTGCTGTAGGTGCCGCAAACGAGGATGATAAGCCCGTGCTCGAGGCAGTAGGCGGCCAGCTTCTTCGCCTCATCCGCGGCCGGAACGCGGGCCTCGCCCTTGAACAGGGCCAAGCCCAGCATTGCGCCCAAGCCGCGGACCTCGCCGATGATCGGAAAGCGCCTCTGCCACGCTTCAAAACGCACTTTCAGCTTCTCCCCGAGGGCCTTGGCCTTGCCGAGCATGTCCTCTTGCTCGAACACCTCGAGCACCGCGAGGGCAGCGGCCGAGGCCACGGGGTTACCGCCATAGGTGCCCCCCAACCCCCAGGGGTGAACCGCGTCCATGATCTCCTTTCGGCCCACTACCGCGGCGATCGGCATCCCGGCTCCCAGGCTTTTCGCGACCGTGATGAGATCAGGCTCCACTCCCCAGTGCTCGATCGCGAACATCCTCCCCGTGCGCCCCATCCCGCTCTGGATCTCGTCGGCCACGAAGAGGATCCCGTTCTCGCGGCAGATCTTAACCAACTCCTGGAAGTACCCCTCCGGCGGAGTGATGAAACCGCCCTCGCCCTGCACCGGCTCGGCCACGACACAGGCCACCGCCTCGGGGTTCACGTGCTTGAGGAAAAAGTCCTTCAGCTTCTCGGGCCCCACCACATCCCCGAAGGGCATACGGTAGACCTCGGGTGCAAACGGGCCGAAGCCGAACTTGTAGGGCTTGACCTTGCTCGTC
>JBGSTS010000182.1:0-2875 GCA_041736435.1 Desulfobacterales bacterium
GCCCAGAATCTGCTTGGGGTCACGGCACTCTTTCAACAACTCGTCAATGAGGGCGTCCTGCTTTGATTTCACTCTGGCCATCTTCATCCTCCTCTCTGAAGGGTTAAAGATTGCCAGTTACACAGTTATTTGTACACCCTCAGAGCGAACGTTGACGATGGCATCGGATATGCTGTCTCAAGGTCATTCGATCACCCTTTGTTTACTGCAGGATGCGGTTCATTTTTGTCGAGCTGAACTTCAGTCCCCGGTCGTGCGCCGCCTTAGAACACTTATGGATAGAAACTTGGTTGTTCAGGCACTGCAGCCGGATTGTTCTCTGCGCGGCATAACGCCACCGTCCGATACGAGCCGCATTACAACTGGAGATTATTCCTCGATAATCGACCTGATTGAATCCGCTGATCGAACCATTGGTTTTTTTTAACAGACGCCCACAATCCCCCAGCATGTTCAGCTGCAATTGTTCCACCTGCCGTTTGCCAATCATAAAACTGTTTTGGTGTCATGTCGTAATACTCAATCTTGTAATATTGTACGAATGTGAACGCTTTGGTGTGGCGAATTGATTTCATGGCCCCCTTATCAGCCCCACACCCCGTTTATCGCCATCCCGCATTTCGCGCAGCGGCCGTCCCTCAGCCGCATTTTCCCCACGCGGAACCCCAGACGCTCGATGAGCGTTTCGCCGCAGGCCGGGCAGAAGGTGTTCTCGCCCTCGTCGCCGGGGACGTTGCCGGTGTAAACGTGCTTGAGGCCGGCCAGGCGCCCGATCTCCCGCGCCGCCTGCAGGGTCTTGATGGGAGTGGGCGGGCGATCGGTCAGGCGGTAGGTGGGGTGAAAGCGGCTGATGTGCCACGGCGTGTCGGTGCCCAGGTCCCGCACCAGAAACGCTGCCAGGGATTTAAATTCGGCGGGGTCATCGTTCAGACCCGGCACGATCAGGGTCGTCACCTCCACGAACACCCCCATGGACTTCATGTTCCGCAGGGTCTCCTGGACATGCTCGAGCTTCGCCCCGCAGACCTCCGTGTAGTAGCTCCGGTTGAAGGCCTTTAAGTCAACGTTGGCCGCGTCCAGAACAGGGGCGATCGTTTCGAGGGCTTCCCGCGTCATGTAGCCGTTGGTGACAAACACGTTGCGAATGCCCTGGGCGTGGGCCAGGCGCGCGGTGTCCAGGGCGAATTCGAAGAAAACGGTCGGCTCGGTATAGGTGTAGGCGATGCTGCGGCATCCGCCGCGAGCAGCCGCCTCCAGCACCGCCTCGGTGTCGATGGTTTCACCCAGTATCCTGCCCCCGTGGTCGGCCGGCATCTGGGCGATGTCCGCGTTTTGGCAGAAGCGGCAGCGAAAGTTGCAGCCGACGGTCGCAATCGAATAGGAGAGCGAACCGGGCAGAACGTGGTAGAGTGGTTTTTTCTCGATCGGGTCGATGTGGCTGGCGATGAGGCGCCCGTAAACGAGGGTGTGCAGGATGCCGTCCTGGTTCTCGCGCACCCCGCAGATCCCGCGCTGGCCGGCGGGAATCAGACAGCGGTGGCTGCACAGAGCACATTGGACCTTGCGATTCTCGCGTTTTTTATAAAGGAGCGCCTCCATGGCGATCGACTCCTTTATCCCGGGACAGTCCCCGGGGTCCGGTTGGCCTGATACCGCACGGTCAGCGGCCGGGTGCGAAACCGCGGCACCAAGACGACGACCATTCCGACAAAGGCGCCGAATGGACAGCGCTGCAGGAGCGTGTGTTCTAAACTGGCAGCGAATTTCCCGGAGGGCAGGGGCAGTTGACAGACGCTGCGCCAGGAGATGGGCACATGCCCCACTATATCGTAGATCATGTGCTTGAGCTCCCAAACGCTGAAAAACCGGGCGTGGTTGTAAATGGACGAGGAAAACATCCCCTTCACCCAACGCTCCAGGCCCTTGATGGCAAACCGATTCAGCGCGCCGATAAACAACCGGTCACGGGCCACCCGGCAGGCTTCGGCCAGGGCTTTGGCGGGGTCATCCACGAATTCCAGACTGGTGAAAAGGCAGGCGTGGTTGAAGGAATTGTCTTCGAACGGCAGGTCTTCGGCCACGCCGCGGTAGAGGTCAACCCGGTTGCCCACCCGGCTCAACGCGATGTCGAGCATGGTGGTGGACGGGTCGATGCCGGTCACCCTCAGCCCCAGTTCAAGGAAGGCGGTCAGGCAGGCCCCGGTGCCGCATCCGATGTCTAAAATCGACTCGCCGGGGCGCGGCTGAAGCATGTCCCGCAGCAACTGGATCTCCATCTCGAAAGCCAACCGGTTCTCCGGCTGCTGCATGGCCTTTTCGTACGCCGAAGCGTTGTGGAAATCGAAGACGTGCCCCATAGCGGTCAGGTCAGGGACCCGGCAACCACCGGCAGGCGGTGCCCGGTTTCGGTGAAAAATCACGCCGGCGGCCCTGCATCTGACCCGTGTCCGTCATGCCGACACCCGCAGGTTGGTCCGATCGGCTCAGGCCGGAGGCTCTGACGGCACCTCCGGCTCGGTCGACAGCGCAGCGGTCTCCGCCGTGGCCGCATCCGAGGTGACGGGCTTCTTCTTGCGCCGACGGCGGCGACGCTTTTTCGGACGCTCCGCGGCCGAGGCGGCATCTTCCGCTGGGGCCGTGCTCTCTTCGGCTGCGGAAGCGTCGGGCTCCGGATCGGGCAGTACCTCGGGTGTGTGAACGGCTTCCGGGATTTCCGGCGCCCCCTCCTCGGCCTCCGGGGGACCGAAGCCGAAGAAAGCACCGGGAATGCGTTTCTTTTTGGGTTTTTTAGGCGTCGCGTCCCGCGCGGGACGCTCCCGTGAGGGGCGTTCGCGCCCGTGCTCCCGGCTCCGGCGCCCATCGGTCCGCTCGGGCC
>JBGSTS010000120.1:0-2435 GCA_041736435.1 Desulfobacterales bacterium
GCTTTTCCGCCCGCTCCCGCGACCTGCGCGAAGCCCGCAACGACCTGCGCCGGCTTGTGCAGCAAGCGCGCCAAACCCTGCGGGCCCTCAAAGACGCCACCTTCGACGCCTCGGCAGAGCCGCCGCCGGCAGCCCCGGCCAAGGAGGAGGACGGAACCCATGCGACCCCCGAGGCCTTGCTCAAAACGGCCATCGAAGAACGCCTGAAAACGGACGCCGACATCGTCTCCCGCCGGCTGATGCGGCTGCGCCTGGAGCCGGCAGGGGGAGACCTGCAGCTCGTTCGCCAGCTCAGCGCGGAACGCCAGCTGCTGCGCCGGCTGATGTGGCGCACCGACTATCGGAACGTGAATGCCGAGGAACGCCGGGCGCTGCAGGAGGCGGCCGCCCGCGCCCGCCAGGACCAGGAGCTCTTGCTGTCGGACGCCCGTCTGCAGCTGCGGCTGGTGGAGAGCGCCACGGCGCTGCGCAGCACCCTGCAGGAGTATGAGATCGTCGCCGCCGTCTCCCTGCACCTATCCAGCCACGGAAACGGGTTCGGCGCGTTCAACTATGGATGGCTCTACCCTTTCCGCCCGCGCATCAACCGTACGCCGGCCTACAGCCGGCTCGACGAAGTCCTGAAAAGCGGTGCGGCTGAGATCGAGTGGCGGATCGGGGCCGAGGGCATGCTCCAGGACACCCTGCGGCCCAGCCGGGTGCGGCCCTGGCAGACCCATTTTCTCGACCGTCCGGCGCTGGGGGGAGAGGTCACCGCCTTGGCCGGTATCCACGGCATCACCTTGGCGACCACGGGGGACGCCCGCGCCGCGTGGGGCACCCCGCATGACCGGGTGGACCGGGTCCGCATCGAGTTTGCGCAGCGTCAGTCCCTGGTCGTCGGCGGGCTCATCGGCCACCTCAGCCGCGCCCCGAAACTGCGTGAGTCCGAAGCCCCGCGCAACGGCTTCTCCATCGTCAACGGGCGGGCGAAGTTTCTTCGGCACGGCGAGCTCTTTGCCGACAAACCCGCGCCCGGCACCGTTCTGCTGTGTTACCAGGGGCCGTCCCGCTTCCATGTCATGGTCGACCAGCGGGGCCGGTTTGCCCTGAAGGGGGTCGCCGACCGGACTCACAGCTTTCACAAGGTCGTCCTGGAGGCCTACCGTTTCGACCCCGAGACCGGCGAGGCCGTCTGGACCATCGACAAAAACCTCACCGGCAAAGACGCCTACCGCGTGAAGATGAACCGCCGTTTCATGGAAACCGACCTGGTCATGTTCGCAGGGTCGGGGTCCACTCTCTTCAACCTGCTCGAACCGCGGACCTTCCGCTTCATGACCAAGGCGGACGTGATCGACGGCCGCCGTCTGGCCAACCCGACTCGCTGGTTCATGAGCCGCCTCGACACCTGGTCCTCCACCATCACCACGGTTTTTCTGGAGCCCGGGACCCCGCTCAAATTGACCTTGAGCGATACGGTGCTGCGGCGCAAGTTGGTTCTCATCAACGCCTCGCCCGAAAACCCGATCGGCACCGGTTTCGCGGTCGAAGACTTCCCACAGCTGAACCGCACCGAATGGCGCGTGGCCGAAGACATGTGGAACCTTCTGGGGCCGCGCATCGCCAACCTGGAAGCGCGCGGCATTTTCAACGAACACATCCGCAACCTCCAAACCCAGGGGCTCGCCGACCTCGAGAGCGCGGTCGAGGCTCGGGCCGCCCGCCGCTACGACCGCTTTCTTGAAGCGGCCACCAGCTCCTGGGCGCTGGCAGCGCGGGTCTACGACGAGGTGGAAAAAACCCAGCGGGACGTCCTCTACGGTGTGCTGTTCTACATCGCGCTGTTCGTACCGTTTGCGTTCTGTCTGGAGCGCCTCCTGTTTGCCTATGCGAACATTTACAAGCGCATCATTGCCTTCGGCCTGATTTTGGCAGCGCTCATTGCGCTGATCTACAACGTGCACCCGGCGTTTCAGCTGGCCTACAGCCCGCTGGTCGTGATTCTCGCCTTTCTGATCATGGGGCTTTCGCTGGTGGTCACGCTGATCGTCTTCGTGCGCTTCGAAGAGGAGATCGCCGGCCTGCAGGCCCGGGCACGCACCGTCCAGGCCGGGGAGATGGGACGCTGGAAGGCGTTCGGAGCGGCGTTCCTGCTCGGCGTCAGCAACCTGCGACGCCGGCGGCTGCGCACGGCCCTCACCTGCACGACGCTGGTGATCCTGACCTTCACCATCATGAGCTTCACCTCGGTCAAATCCCTGCGGCGGCAGGCGCGCATTCTCTTTGTGCCGCAAGCGCCCTTTCAGGGGTTTCTGCTCAAAAACGTGAATTGGGCCGACCTGCCCGCCGAGGCGCTGGGGGTGATCCGGGCCCACTTCAGCGGTACGGGCACGGCCGTGCCGCGCGCCTGGCTGGAGGGGTCGGACCGCACTCGTCCCGCCATCAGCCCGCTG
>JBGSTS010000223.1:0-65753 GCA_041736435.1 Desulfobacterales bacterium
CAGCAGCTGGTCGCGCAGCAAGGCGGTGGTCTGCCGTTCAGCCGGCCGGGGGTCGAAGCCGATGCGCTTTAAAACCGCCTCGAACCAGGGCCGGGCCAGCTCGGCGATCCGGGCGCCGTGGCCCGGGGTTGCAACCAGCCGGGCGTGGGCGAGGTGGGCCGCGATGCCGGAGAGCGGCAGGTAGGCGTCCTCAGCCGCGTAGGCAATGAGAAAATCGAGATAGCCGGCCAGCGGCGCATCGGTCGCCATCACCTGCGCAAAAAGGTCTTCCTGAAGGCCCCAGCGGTCCTCCGGTGCAAGCGACTTGGCCCGGACCATGCCTGCCAGGCGCTTCAGGTTTTCGGTGTCGGTGTAGCGGGTGCGGTAAAACCCGCTTTGCCCCGCGTTCAGCTTGTAGGCCATGGCATCGGGACCGATCTCCACCCGCGTCTCGGGGGCCTCCATCAGGACCGACACCCTTCGGGTCCTGTTCCCGGGGTCCACCACCAGGAGGTTGACCGGAACCATCCAGTGCTGAGTGGATTCGTGCGGCAGGTAGGTGAAGCGCTTCTGGGACAGCACCAGGGTGCCGGCCTCGCGCGCGACCGTGATGACCGGCAAGCCGGGCTGCTCGACCCAGCTCTGCATGATGGCGGAGACCGGCTGATTTGAAACGGCTTCGAACGCCTCCCAGAGCTGCCGGCTCTCGGCGCAGCCGTAGGCGTGGGCGTTCAGGTAGCGCTGCAGCCCCCTCTGGAAGCTCTCCGGGCCGATGGCGTCTTCGATCTGGCGCAGGATGCTTCCGCCCTTGTTATAAATGATCGGAGCCGTGCTCGTGTTGATCACGAGGTGCTCGCCGCCGGGGATCTCGATCGGGACGTTTTCGATCAGCCCGTCGCGGGCCATGGCGGAGCCGGTCGTGCCGTTCAAAAATTGCTGCCAGATCTCCCACTCCGGGTGGTAGTGGGCGACGACACCGTAGCCGAAGTAGGTCGCAAAGCTCTCGTTCAGCCAGAGGTATTTCCAGTCCGCGGGGGTGACGAGATTGCCGAACCACTGGTGGGCGATCTCGTGGGCGATGACCTCGCAGATGCGCTCCTCGCCGGACTGGGAGGTGATTCCCGGCACATGCAGCAGCAGGTTTTCCCGGAACGTGATCGCCCCCCAGTTCTCCATGGCGCCGAAGGCGAAATCCGGGATTGCGATCAGGTCCATCTTGGAAAGCGGGTAGGCGATGCCGTAGTAGGCCTCGCTGAACTGCAGAGCCTTGCGGCCGAATTCCAGGCCGTAGCCGGCGTAGGGCTGCTGGCCGGGCAGGGTCAGCACGCGCACCCGGTTGTCGAGATGGTCCTGCAGGGTTTCGAACGGGCCCACCCCAAAAAAGACGAGATAGGTGGACATCTTCGGGGTCGTCTCGAAGATCACCCGCTTACGGCCATTGTCGAGAAACTCCTGGGCGCGGATGTCGGTGTTCGACACGGCCGCCAGGCGGCGGTCGACCTCGAGCTGGATGTCGAAGACGGCCTTCTGCGCGGGATGGTCCAGGCAGGGGAAGGCCCGGCGGGCGTCGCTCTCCTGGAACTGGGTGACGGCGATGGTCTGGGCGATTCCGTCCGCAACGGTGCGGCTGCGGTAGAAGCCCGCCATGCTGTCGTTGATGCGGCCCGTGAAGTCGACGCTCAGAAGCAGGTCGCCGCACGCCGCGTGCGGCAGCAGGATGCGGAGCTTCTCGGCCCCGGGGTCGACCCGGAAGGGGCAGGGGAGCACGCGTTTCTGGTCCTGGACGGTGCAGCCCCAGACGGCGAGATCGGCGGCGTCCAACTGGATCTCCGTCACCGGGGCAGATGATCGCAGGGTGATCTCGATGTGGCCGTCGAAGGTGAAGCGCTCGAGGTCGGGTGTGAGCCGGATGTCGTAGTGAATGGCCGTCAGATCGGGCATGACCCCTCCTAAGAATTGAAATACAAATCTAAAACCACTATAAGGAAATAAAATCCGGGATGTCAAACACCCTAATGCATTAAACTTTCCAGCAGCCCGCAGCGGTGTTCCGCTATAAGGAGGCAGAGGTTATGAGCGTCATCGTGGATTTTTCGATGTATCCCCTCGACAAGGGCGAAAGCCTCAGCCTTTATGTGGCCCGCTCGATCGAGGTTATCCGGGACAGCGGCCTGCCCTATGAATTCCGCGCCATGGGGACGAGCATCGAGGGCGAGTGGGACGAGGTCATGGGGGTGGTCCAGCGCTGCTTCGAGGCGATGCGTCGGGACTGCGGCCGGGTGAGCCTCTCCCTGAAGGCCGATTATCGCAAAGGGCCGGGCGGGCGCATGCAGCGGAAGGTGGACTCGGTCAACGAAAAACTCTGAGGGCGTCGTATAAAGCCCAATCTCTCCATGAAAAAAATTACCGCCTGCACCTACGACTGTCCGGACGCCTGCTCGCTCGTGGCAGAGACTGCTGCCGACGGCTCGGTCGCACTGCGCGGGAACCCGGAAAGCCCGTTCACACGGGGTTTCATGTGTGCCAAGACCCGGGGCCAGTATCGCCGGCTGAAAAGCCCCAACCGCATCCGCACGCCGTTGCTCAAGACGGCCGGCAGCTGGCAGGCCATCGGCTGGGATGCGGCCCTCGAGTTGTGCGCGCAGAAGATTCAGGCGCTGCGCGGGAAACCCACCGCGATGCTTCACATCCACAGCGACGGCGCCAAAGGCGTGCTGAAGGAGGCCGTCAACCTGTTCTTCTCGAGCCTTGGATCGAGTCGGATCACGGGATCGCTGTGCGATGCCGCCGGTTACGTTGCCGGGGTGGAGGATTTCGGCTCGCGGGAGAACCACGACATCGACGACCTCGTGAACGCCGCCGCCATCGTGAACTGGGGCAAGGATTTTCCCCGCAGCTCCGTGCACACGGCGGCGATTGTCCGGCAGGCTCGCAAGCGCGGTGCGTCGGTGCTGACCCTGTCGCCGGGCGGCGACGGCAGCCAGGTGTTCTCCGACCGCCACATTCGCATCCGCCCCGGTTCGGACCGGTTCCTGGCGGCGGCCTTGATCCGCCGGCTGTTGGATGAGAAGCGGGTGGCCGCCGATGTGCTCGGCTGCACGCACCAGCCGCAGCGGTTTCAGCAGCTGATCCTGAAGCAGCCGGGGGGCAAACTGCTCGCCGCCTGCGACGTGACCCCGGCCGATTTCAAGGCGCTCTTTGATGTGTATGCCGAAACCCGGCCGGTGGCGACCTTCATCGGGGCGGGGCTCCAGCGCTACCGTTTCGGCGGTGAGACCGTGCGGTTTATCAACGCGTTGGCACTGCTGTCCGGGAACATCGGGGTATCCGGCGGCGGCGCTTATTTCCATCTGCACTCCTTTCGCAACCTGAATCTCGGGTGGGTCCGGGGTCCGGGGCACAAGGGCCGCCGGGGCTTCCGCATCGCAAGCATCGGCAAAGACATTCTTGCCGCCCGGGAGCCGCCCGTGCGCCTTATCTGGGTGAACGGGATCAACGTGATCAACCAGGCGCCGAACACCCTGGAAACCTTACGGGCCTTCGAACAGGTGCCGTTCAAGGTGGTCGTGGATGCCTTCATGAACGACACCGCCCGGCGCGCGGACTTGGTGTTGCCCTGCGCGCTCATGCTCGAGCAGGAGGATGTCATCGGCTCCTTCCTGCACGAATATGTGCAGGCGGTGAGCGCGGTCTGCCCACCGCCGGAAGGGGTGCGCAGCGACTACTGGATTGTGTCCGAACTGGGACGACGGCTGGACCCGCCGATTCTCATGCCGGAGGCGGACTCATGCCTGCGGGCGGCGCTGAACTCCCCGCATCTTGATATCAGCCTCGAGGAGTTGCGTCAGCGGCGCTATGTGCGCTCGAAGCGGCCGCGGATCGCCTACGAGGGGCTGGTGTTCCACCACCCCGACGGCCGCTATCGGTTTCCGGCCGAATTGCACGAGACCCCCCCGCCGCCGGAAGGCTATCCCCTGCGGCTGCTCACCCTGATCCGCCGTTCCGCCATCCACTCTCAGATCCTGCCGGAGGATCAAATGGCGCCCCCCACGGCGTGGGTCTCCCCGGAGAGCCCGGCGCTGAACGGTTTGGATATCTCGCGGCCGGTGGTCCTGGTCTCGCCGCTGGGAAGGCTGCCGGTAACGCTCGCATTTGAACCCGGCCTGCATCCGGCGGCGGTCGTTTATCGCCGGGGGGATTGGATGAGCCAAGGCGGCGGGGCAAACCAATTGATCGCCTCCGGGGTGACGGACATCGGCGGTGGGGCGCCATTTTACGAGCAGTACGTGCGGCTGGAAAATCACGGCGGTTGAGGCCGCTGCGATTTTCCAATTCTGGGATATAAATGGATCGGCCCTTGGGTGGCTGCCTTGACATCCACGATATGACGCCTTCTTTCTGCAAAGAAAAAATTCAGACGCTTTGCCGGAAATGGGCGGCAGGCGCCGCGGCCATCAGCGAGCGTTCAGGCCGGATCGGCTTCTTTCGGGACGAACTGCCGGCGCTGCTCTCCGAGCGCGCGCTTTTCGAGGGGCTTTTCAGGGGAATCCAGAAAGGTGAGCCCTATCCCGATCTGCGGCAGGAAACCATATTTGCCAACGAGCTGGTCCTCTACCGCGACCCCGGGCGCCTGTTTTCACTGCGGCTTTACATCTTCGGCCCGGGCGAGCACACGGCCTTGCACGACCACACGTCCTGGGGTGTCTCCGGCTCGGTGTCCGGCCTGCTCGAGGTGGTCCACTACCTGCGGCAGGATGACGGCGCCGACCCCGAGCGGGCGCAGCTCGCCGTGGCCGAAAGGCGCGTGCTTCAGCCGGGGGAGACCGAAGTGACCCTGCCGCTCGACGAGGGCATTCACCGCACGGGCAGCCCGGATGACGGGATGACGTTAATGGTCAGCGTTTACGGCAGCCCTCTGCGGCGGATTTTCATTCAGCGGTTCAATCTCGAAACCGGCCGCGTGCAGCGAGTTTTCCCCCCGCGGGTCCAGAAGAAAATGCTCGCGGAGCAGGCGCTGAAGTCGATAAAACTTGGAACCTGAACGGATGGGTCCTGAGCTCACGGCGACACCGCAGAGACAAGGAGAGAGGGTATGACGGAAAAAAAGAGATACGACGTCGTCATCCTGGGAACCGGCCCGGCCGGACTGCAGGCGGCGATCCACGCGGCGCGCAAGAAGGTGTCCGTTCTGGTGTTGGGCAAGGAGCGCAAGAGCAGCATCTACCACCATCACGTCGAAAACTACTGCTGCATCCTGCAGACCACGGGCGAGGACATCATCAAGGCCGGCCGGCACCAGGCTGCATCCTTCGGCGCCGAGCTCGCGGACGAGGACGTGCTGTCCATCGCCGACATCGAGCCCGGCTTCCGGATCAAGCTCGAAGGCGGCCGCGAGATCAGCGCCGCCGCCGTGGTCATCGCCACCGGCACGGCCCGCAACCGGTTGGGGGTGCCCGGCGAGAAGGAGCTCCTCGGCCGAGGGGTCAGCTACTGCGTGGAGTGCGACTGCAACTTCTACAAGGGGAACGATGTTGCCGTGGTGGGCGACGGGAGCGCCGCCGTCAGCGGCGCCCTGACCCTGCTGGACTACGCCCGCACGGTGCATCTCGTCTGCGGGCAACTCGAGGTCAGCCCGGCTCTGGCGGCCGAGGTGCGCCGGAGCCGCATCGCGCTGCACGAGAACAACCGGGCGACGGAAATCAGCGGCCGGGGCGGCGTGGAGGCGGTTTTGCTCGAAGACGGGTCACGCCTTGCGGTCCAGGGGGTGTTCGTCGAACTGGGGGCCAAGGGCGTCATGGGGCTGGCCGGCCTGCTCGGAGTGCGGATGGACGACGAGATGAAATATATCCAGACGAACAAAAAAATGGAAACCAACGTGCCGGGGATCTACGCGGCCGGCGATATCACCGGCCCGCCCTGGCAGGTGGCCAAGGCCGTGGGGGAGGGCTGTGTGGCCGGTTTGGAGGCGGCCGGCTTTTCAAAAAAGCTGATCAAAGGGCCGGGATCACCTCGGTGATCTGCCGGTCAGTTCAAGAAAAACCCGATGCCCTTTAAAGCGATTTGCTCCGGTTCCGGCGTCTTTTGAAATCGTGAGAGGATCTTGCGAAACTTCAAGAGCCGGTGCTCTACCCCTTTGCCATCCGCGAGTGCAGGGCGTCGAGCGCTTTTCGGGCGGCCGGCGCGTGCGGGGTCTTGCCGTCGGCGAACCGGGTCAGAAACGTTTCGGCGCGCTGCGAGCCGGCAGTGCCCAGTGCACCGATGACCGCTCCCAGCACCGCAGAGCCGTCGGGTTCCTCGGAGCGGCGCAGCCGCCCCAGAACGGTTTTTTTCCGCCCCGCCGCTTTTTCAGCAACCTCCAGCAGCACCGCCTCGACCTGCTCCGGTTGCCCCAGGCGGGGCATGCCGCTGACGGTTTGGATGAGCTGGACCACCTTGCGGTAATGCCGTTCGGCGAGGCTCTTGTCCGCGGGGGGCTCGGTGCGCATGCGGGTCAGGAGCCGGCCCATGGTTTCGGGCGGCAGTGGGGAGAGCTCCGCCAGGGCGTTGGCGGCCCGCCAGCGGACCTTCTCGTCCGGGTCGTCCAGCGCCTTCACGCTCAGGACTCCGGCTTCGGGCGCCTTGAGCGCAAGAAGGGTCTCCAGTGCCTCGCTGCGGACCCTGGCGTGGATGTGGTTCATCAGCGGGCGCACGATCTCGATGTCCGCGGCATCCTCTGCCACAGTGCGCAGCAGCATCAGCGCATTGCGCTTCAAAAACCATTTCTGGGTCGGGTCCTCCAGTACCGAGACAACCCACTCGCGGGCCAGTGGTCCGGTGCGTTCCAGAGCACTCATCGCCGCTTTGCGGGCGTCGCGGCGTTGGCTGTCGGACAACACCCGGCAGAGAGCCTCGATTCCCAAGGGGCCCAAAAGGCCCAGCGTTTCTTCTAAAACCTGGCGCTGTTTCTCGTCGGCGCGTTCGAAGGCGATCAGAAACTCCTTGCTCCGCCCCTCGAAGAGAGACCGCAGGGGGTCGCAGCCCGGATCCGGTGCCGCGCCGGAAAGCGTGCCGTCCTCCGCGCCCTTTTTTGCGGCGCGCGCAACCCACAGGACCGCCTGGAGGTTACCCTGGTCGAGGAACACCGGGATCACCCGGCGAAAGCATTTAAGCAGGACCGCGGCATCGCCGGGGAATGAGGGCCTTAGCAGCCGCTGGGCATAATTGCGGATGTGGGTGGCCACGTCCGCGGCCATCCGCTGCGTGTTCACGAAGTACTGGACGTCGGGCGGCAACTCGTCGAAGGCCAGTACGCCCTGGGTATAAAGCGCTTCGAGAAAGCCCTGGGCCCCGCGGAGGTCCGCGAGCACCACGCGGCGGGAGACCCATTTCAGGATTCGTTTTACGCCCGCAAAGCGCCGCTTCACAAACGGGTTTTCTGGGTCCCCGGCACTGATTTCCCTGAGCCGGTTGAGCTCGGCGAAAATAAACTGGGAGGTCGGCAGCAGGGCGTCCAGCGGGAAGGCGTCGATGATGACGTTTTCGATCTCCTCCTCCCGGATGGTCTTGACGTGCTGGGCGATGACGTAGCAGTTGACGATGAGATCTTTCAGAAACTCGGGGTGCCTGAGGGGCCGCAGGATGTCCTGGATGATCTGCATTTTCAGGTGTTTGATGCCCTCGTCCGATTCTTCCTGGAACATGGGCAGAACCCTGAGGTCCTTGGCCAGGCGCTGAATCGCCATTTCGACCCGCCACGGCAGGTTTTTCTCGAGGACGATGATGTCGTCCATGAACACGCAGGAGATTTCGGTGATCCCGCGGTCCAGCAGGATGCGCGTCAGCATGGCACCCACCTTGGCATTCTGGCCCCGGTCGGCGGTCGGGTCGCTCATCACGTCGATGAACCCGTTAAAATGGTCCGTTGTGATGGATCGCTTGATGGAGACGCTGACGAGCGCTTTGCGGCTGAGGCACTCGCTTAATTTCGGCACGAAAAGCTCCGCCATGCCGGCCCCCACGACCGTGCGCACATTGACAGGCTCATCGAGGATGCCGGTGATCAATATGTCGCTTTTTTCGCGGGTCTGCTGGTGGGTAATAACGATTTCGGGCGATTCGCCCAGACTCCGCTGCAAGGCATCGAAGAGGCCCTGCTTGGCATTGTGGGCGCCGGGGTGGTCGGCGGCATAGTAGCCGGAGCGCATCATTGCCTTGGTCAGGTCCATTACGAAATCGCCGACCGGTTTGATGCGTTCCCGCTCGTCGGGGGTAAGATCCTTTTTAACCCGGGCGGGAGGTTCCGGGGGCTCTGCTTGCAGCGCATCGCGTGTGGCTTCGGCCTGGTCGACGGCCGCGCGGATCCAGTCCATGGAGAGGGCGGGCTCATCTTGCGTCGGGCTGCCCGCCGGCGCTGCGGGGCCCGATGGCCCGGCGTGTGAAATGCCGGCCTCATGGCGCTTCGGTTCAGGGCGAGCGGCTGCCGTACGAGCCGGCGGTTGGTCCAGCAGGACCTCCAGTGCTGGAACGGACCTCATCTGCCGCTCAAGGTCCTCGATGGCCGCCTGAAGATCTCCCCTGACGCCCAGCAGCATCCCGCATGGCTTTTTCTTTTCCGCCGCCGCCTTGCGATCAACGGATTCGAGCACTTTCATTTCGAGCAAGAGCGGGTGGGAGGTGTCCGGGAGAACGAGCGCTAAGCGCAGTAAAACCTCGGCCGGCAGCGGCATCTCCGTCGCGATGAACAACCGCCCCGACTGCAGCTGGCGGTAATGCCCCACAAACTGGTCTATGGACCGGTAGCGCAATTTCAGTGCGGTCGGCTCAACCACGGCTTCACCGGAGAAGGTCAGATCGTGCGTGCGTTCCTGTTCAAGTATATCCCGAACCGACGGGATTGTCCAAAATTTTGGATTGGTTAAACCTGTCGCGCCAACGTCATCAACGGTCAAAATAATGACAGCGCTTGAGACAGTGCCTGCCGGTTTTAACTAAATCCAATGTTAATCCAGTTGGTTATTCATATGTCTTTTTGGGGAGCGGTGGCATGATTTATGCTCTAATCCGATTCGGATGAATAGGCGGCCGATTCAAAGCGTCCGATCGGTCACCCCTTCGGCGTTGGTATGAGGAGCCTGCGAGAGAGCATCATGGCGATAGACGCCCGGCACGACCCAACTGATCCGGTTTCAAACCGCTCTCTTAGCGCGGGCCCCGAGGCCGGCCGGGAGGCGTTCAGCGACAGCGATCGAACCGCGCACGTGCTTTTGAACGCCGCACCCACCGCCGCCTTCCTGATCGACGTCGCGGGCAGCATCCTGGCCGTCAACCACCTGGCAGCAAAACGCCTCGATGTCCCGGCCGAAAAAATGATAGGCCGTCCGATAGCCGAATTTACCCCGCCCGATGTGGTTGAATCCAGAACGCAAAAGGCACGCGAGGTCATCCACGAGGGCAGGCCGGTTTTTTTCGAGGACACCAGCGAAGGCCGCACCTTCTTCAGTTCGGTGCATCCCATCCACGATAAGCACGGCCGGGTCGTCAAACTGGCGATCCACAGCAAGGACATCACTGAAGAGAAGCGCTCCGAGGAAGAGCGGCGCAAGCTCACCATCCAGCTCCAGCAGGCCCAGAAGATGGAAGCGATCGGCACGCTTGCCGGCGGCATCGCGCATGATTTCAACAACCTGCTGATGGCCATCCAGGGCAATGTCTCCCTTATGCTTTTCGACACCCCTGTTTCCCAGGCCCATCACCGGGCGCTCATCAACATCGAAAAGCTGGTGCGCAGCGGGGCGGACCTCACGTCGAAGCTTTTGGGATACGCCCGCAAGGGGAAATACGAATCACGGTCGATCCTGCTCAACGATCTGGTTGCCGAGACGGCTGAAACCTTCGGCCGCATGCGCAAGGAGATCCGTATCGAGCGCGCGTTCGCCCCGGACCTGAAGGGCATCATCGCCGACCGCGGCCAGCTTGAGCAGGTGCTGCTCAACATGTTCGTCAACGCGGCCGACGCCATGTCCGCGGGCGGCAGGCTTCTGCTGCAAACCGACAACGTGACCCACCGCGAGATCCCCTCCAAGGGATACACCGTGCGCCCCGGGGAGTATGTCCGCCTGCGCGTCGTCGACTCCGGAGTGGGAATCGACCCGGCGATCATCGATCGCATCTTCGACCCTTTTTTCACCACCAAAAAGATGGGGCGCGGTACCGGGTTGGGGCTCGCATCGGCCTATGGGATCGTCAAGGGCCACAACGGTTACATCGACGTGGAATCGGGGCCGGGCGCCGGGACCACCTTTTTTGTCTATTTCCCAGCCACCGAGATGAAGCCCTGCCCCTCGGCCGATCCCCCATGCCAGCCGCTGGACGGCACCGGCACGGTGCTGTTGGTGGATGACGAGGAGGCCGTGCTCGAGGTGACGGCTGAACTGATCCGCCGGCTCGGCTACACCGTTTTCTGCGCCCGCAGCGGCCGGGAAGCCCTGGAGATTTTCGGCCGCGAGGGGGATCGGATCAACGTCGTAATTTTGGACATGATCATGCCGGGAATGGGCGGCGGGGAGGTTTTCGATCAGCTCAAGCGAACCCATCCCCGCCTGAAGGTGCTCCTGGCCTCCGGCTACAGCATGCAGGGCCAGGCCCGGGAGATCATGGACCGCGGCTGCGACGGGTTTCTGCAAAAACCGTTCACCGTGGACGATCTTTCGGTTCGCCTGCGCTCGATCATGTCTGCCGATACCTCCCCACCGGGCGCGTAGGCCGCATTTTATCTCCTGCACGGCCATCGCCGAGCAATCGCCGCTGTCGTCACGGGCCGGTCGACGGCCCGGCCTCTCTGGACTTTTGCGCCGGTTTTTGGTACGGGCCGTTCAGGGTGACTCCTGCCCATTTTGTTCCATCGCCTTCCCGCGGGTACCTGCTGTGAACGCCGATTTGTGGGGCCCATCTTGCCTCAAATGATCTCGGAATCACCCCGCGCCATGCGGCGCTGGCGGCCCTGAAAGGATGCTGACACCCTTATGACGGACATGTGGACCATTTTGTCCAAGCTGGTCCTTTTGCTCACCGTGGCGTTTTCCCTGGGTGCTCTCGCCAAACGCTTTAAGCAGAGCCCCATCATCGGATACCTGGTGGCCGGCACCATTCTCGGGCCGACCCTTTTCGACCGCGACGCCCTCACGCATTGGGGGGAATTAGGGGTTTCGCTGCTGCTGTTTTCGATCGGCCTCGAGTTTTCCTTCGGGCGGCTGAAGCGCATGGGCAGCGTGGTCTTGCTGGGGGGCGTTCTGCAGGTCACGATCACCCTGGCGCTTTTTGCCATTATCTTTTCCGTGAACGGGGCTGCCGGATCGTCCGTCGCCTGGGGGGAGATGGTTGCGGTCAGCTCCACGGCCATCGTGTTGAGAATCCTCATGGATCGGGCCGAAATGGACTCCGTTTCCGGACGGGCGGCCCTGGGGATTCTGTTGATTCAAGACATTGCCGTAGTGCCCCTGGTGCTTTCCCTCACGGTGATGAGTCAAGGGGGCAGCGCGGTCGAGGTCAGCCTGAATCTCGGCAAAACAATTGCGGCCGCGGGCGGGCTGGTGGCGGTGTTCTACGCGCTGTTTTTTCATCTCATCCCACGGCTGCTGATGCGCCAGGGCATGTTCGCAGACCGCGAGCTGGTGGTTTTGTTGGCCATCATCCTGGCGTTCGGCTCGGCCTGGGCGGCGCACGCACTCGGGCTTTCCCCCGCCCTGGGGGCCTTTTTGGCGGGAATGCTGCTGGCCGAGTCCCCCTTTTCGTCGCAGGTCCGCTCGGATGTCGGGCCCCTGCGAACGCTTTTTGTGACCCTGTTTTTCACGTCTGTGGGCATGCTGGCCGACCCTGCCTGGTTTATCGCGAACTGGGGCGAGGTGCTCATCTGGCTGGCAGTGGTTTTCGTCGGCAAGGCCTTGATTATTTTCGGCATCGGGGTGGTGCTCAAGATGAACCTCTTCTACGCCCTTGCCGCGGGGATCACCCTGGCCCAGATCGGGGAGTTCAGCCTCGTGCTGGCCACCGAGGCCAGCCGGGGAGGACTGATCGACCCGCATGTTTTTTCGCTGGCCGTGTCGGTGACGATCCTCTCCATGTTTCTGGCCCCTTACATGGTGGTCTACGCGCGACCGCTCGCCCGGTGGGTGATCGGATTGTTTTCATCGTCCCGTCGGGGTCAGCCGGCGCCGGAAGGTTTGCCTTCCTCCGCAGCGGGCGGGGGCGTGTTCATCATTGGCTTCGGCCCCTCCGGCCGCAGAGTTGCCAGGGCTCTGCTGGACTATGGGTTGAAACCGGAGGTGATTGAGCTCAACCCGGCCTCCGTTATAGCCGCGCACGCGATGGGGCTGAAGGTTCACCTGGGGGAGGCCTCCAACACGGACATCTTGGCTCACGCCGGAGTGACCGCATCCTGTGTAACTGTCATCACGGTGCCGGACCCGCGCACGGCGAAGAGGATTCTGCAGGGTGTCCACACGCTGTCGCCGGCCGCGAGCGTCATTGTAAGAAGCCGCTACAACATTTCTACCATGGACTTCTGGGAGCTGGGCGCAGCCTTCGTGGTGGACGAGGAGCAGGTCGTGGGCCAGGAGCTGGCCCGGCAGGTTATCGAATTTCTGAAAGAGGCGGATCCGGAAATAATTGCATGCGCACTCCCTGTCGATGAAAAAAATCCAGCATCCACCCCGGCTTCTTGACGGCACGCACACCCCATCATTTCGAAAAAAAGCGGGGCCCGGTCAACGGGCCTTGCAGCATGCCTCTGCCTGCCGCCGGATTTGATCAAGCATCCGAACCGTAAGGCGGTGCAGCCGCTTGGGGACACCGACCAGGCGGCCCAGCATCAGCAGCGGTCCCTTGAAGGTTTCCACGCTTTTTAGCACCACTCCCCCCGGGTGTTCCTTGAAGCGCCAGGTGTGCACGGCCCGGATGCCGAGCCGTTCGCCTTCCCAGACCACCTCCCGGCCCGGTTCACAGCTGACCACCCGCGGCTCTACCCGAACCGGGAAGATGATCGGTTTGACGACGAAAGTGAAGCAGGCGCCCTCGGCCAGCTTGTCGCCGGCCGTGAACCGGCAGCTGTTGCAGGCGGTGTTCCACCCCTTCCACTCCTCCAGGTGGGAAAAGACCTGCCAGACCACCGGCAGCGGTGCTTGGATGGTTATTTCAGCTTGAATGATCACAGGGGGTCTCCTCGGCGGTGCTTGTCATTGCGATGGGCAATCTTATGGTGTAAGCATAACACCGTCCGCGTTGATCGCAAGCTAATCCGGCATGCGGAGGCCGGTTTCCTGCCCCGTGAGCACGCGCATCCACCCGATCGCCCGAAAGGAGGCCGCCATGGCCGATGAAGTTGCTTACACATCCCGCGTCAAGATCGAAAGGGTCAAGGGCCCTCTGCGGCGAGCTTACCTGCCGCATGTGGCCGCCCCGGTGTTTTTCGGGGTGCACTCGGAGATTGCCCAACACTACGGCGTGGACACCAATGTCCACGAGCCGCACGCGGCCACTTTGGACTACCTGGTGGCCTCCGCCGCCGGCTGACTGACCGGGACCTTCGGCGGCGCGCTGGAAGCGCGCAAAATACCCGCCGGCTACGGCCGATTGGTGTGCGATGCCCGGGGGGAAGTCGAAAAGGACGGGCAGGTTCTTGTCGTTAAACGGATCCACGTGGATTACCACCTGAAGCTGGCTCCCGAAAACCGTGACGCGGCCGCGCGGGTGCACGAGCTGCACGCCGACTCCTGCCCCGTGGCCCGCACGCTCAAAGGCTGTGTGCAGATCACCACCCGCCTGCACATGGAAGACGTCTGATGGCGCCAGAAGACCAGGGAGGCACATGACGTCCGTTTATCGTCAGGCAGCCGACGTGATTCTGTCGCACCAGCCCTGCGCGGCGCTCACCGGCGCCGGGATTTCGACCGAGAGCGGAATTCCCGCCTTTCGATCGAAAGGCGGGCTTTGGGAGACATTCGACCCGGCGGTGTATGCCTCGATCGAAGTTTTCCGCCGGGACCCATCGAAGTACTGGAGCCTCCGCGGCGAGTTCATCCGCAACTACGATGCCTACCGGCCCAACCCCGGCCACCTGGCGCTGGCCGAGATGGAGAGACTCGGGCTTCTGCGCCACGTGATCACCCAGAACATCGACGGCTTGCACCGCAAGGCCGGCAGCCGAAACGTGACGGAAATCCACGGCAGCCTGAGGGAGATCCACTGCCTGACGTGCGGGAAGGAATACCTTGCGCCCACCGTTCCGGCGGGCAGCCCCCCGTTTTGCGATTGCGGCGGGGTGCTCAAACCGGACACGGTGCTCTTTGGCGAGCCGCTGCCGCCCGCGGCCCTGGAGGCCGCCTGGCGCGAGGCGGAAAGCTGCGGGGTCATGCTCGTCATCGGCACCTCGGCCGCGGTCCAGCCGGCGGCGTCTCTGCCGTTCGTTGCCCGCGACCAGGGCGCCAAGATCGTTGAAATCAACCCCGAGCGCGCATTTGCCGACGCCGATGTCTGCATCCCGGAAAACGCCGGGAGCGCGCTGCCGAAGATCGTGGCGGAGTTGAAAATACTTCAGTTGTGCCTGCCTCTGGCCATATGAATCGCGGACAAGAGAGCTGAAACCACCTTGATGCGAGGGGAAGCTGCTGATGAAGAACGTCGTGCTCGAAGACCATGGAGCCATTGCCGTGCTGAGATTGACCAACGGCGTCACCAACGCCATCGGGCCGGAACTGGTTGCGGACCTGTCGGCGGCGCTCCAGGAGGTGAAAGGCCGCTTCCGGGGAATGGTGCTGGCCGGGGGGAACAAGTTTTTCAGCATCGGGTTAGACCTGCCGGCCCTGCTCAAACTGAACCGTGCAGGCATGAAAGGCTTCTGGATCGAGTTCGAGGATTCGGTCCTGGGCCTCTACACCCTTCCGGTCCCCACGGCCGCCGCGATCGCAGGCCACGCCCCGGCGGCCGGAACCATCCTGGCGCTGGCGTGCGATTTTCGCCTCATCGCAGCGGGGAAAAACCTGATCGGGCTGAACGAAATCCAGATCGGCTTGCCCATTCCCTTCCTCGCCGACCTGATGCTGCGCCAGGCCGCAGGGGACCGGGCAGCGACCGAGATCGAATACACGGGCGAATTGCTCACGCCTCAAAAAGCCCAGGCCTTCAACCTGATTGACCACATGCTCCCGCAAGAGGAGGTCGAAGCCCAGGCCATCGCCAAGGTCTCCGGGATCACAAAACATCCCCCATTTGGGTTCGCTCTCACCAAAGAGCTCCGCACACGGGATATCCGCACCCGGTTTCTGGCAGACCGGGAGTCCATCAACCAGGCCTTTATGGACTGTTGGTTCTCCGCCCCCGTTCAGCGCATTCTGAGCGAAGCTTCCAAGAAATTTTGAACGATGGGGTTGTTTTTATTCCCAGCCGGCCTGGCTTTTGATGGACTTGAGGGTGAGAACGAGGGCTGCCTTGAGGGTGTCGTTGACCCCCGTGCCGGTGGCCGCGCTGGCGGCAAAGGCGGGGGCCTTGAGCTGGCGGTTGTAGAAGGTGTTCATCTCCTCGACCGACATCAGGGGGACGCCGGCGTCGGCAAGGTCGCGTTTGTTCCACTGCATGACCAGCGGGAATTTTAGTATGTTCAGTCCGTAGTCCTTTAGGTTTTGCGCCAGGTCCTTGATCGACTCGATGTTTTGCTCGTTTCGCACGCGCATCGAGTCCGCCACGAAAACGACTGTGTCCGCCCCTTTAAGAACCAACTTGCGGGTCGAGGAGTACTTGACCTGGCCCGGGACCGTGTAGAGCTGAACCCGGACGTCGCACCCCTTGATTTTCCCCAGGCCCATGGGCACGAAGTCAAAGAAGAGGGTCAGATCCCCCTTGGTTTTGATGGAGACCATGTCGTCGATCATGTAGCGGCGGCTATTCTGGAAAATGTATTGAAGGTTGGTGGTTTTGCCACAGCGGCCGGGGCCATAGTAGACGATTTTGCATTCCACCTCGCGTTTCTTCAGGTTGATCGTAGCCATACGCCGCTGTGATGGTATCCGAAAGTATAGTTTTTGAATCGGTACGCCGTTGTTGGCGGGGATGTCGCCAATGGCCGGTCGCTTATCCGCAATGAACCATAATAGAAAACCACCGGCGGGTAGTCAAGGCATCAAAATCGGGCCTCGTTCCTATACCATCGGCAGGTCTTCGAAAATAGTTAGAAATTTTTTAGGTGGCCGGGTGTGGAAGCGATGGGCGGCGGCGGCGACAAGGCGGGTGCGGATGCACCGGCCTGAGATCCTAGTGGCACCTGAAAAACCGGGTCGGCGTCAGTCGCTAGGGTAAGAGCAGGTTACAGAACAAGCATCCGGCTGTCGGCCAAGGCGTGCAATTTTAGGAGCGCAGTCCCGCCGCGGCGGGACTGCACATTTACAAAAGCCGCACAGCGCGGGATCACATACTGATGCGCCCTTTTACAAGACCCTTTCGGGATACTCGGTGCTGTGAGATACGGGGGTACCGGAGTCGACGGATTCACGATCGGCGATCTCGAGGGCGGTGTCCAGAACCGCTATGGCTTCGTCCACCTGCGCTTCGGTGATGATCAGCGGCGGGGCGATCACCAGCGTGTCGTACCAAGGGCTGATGTAAACCCCGCGCTGCATGGCGTCGGCTGCGACCCGGCCGGTCATGAGCACCTTGGTGCTGAATTTTTCGGCCTTGACGTCGAAGGGCTCCTTGGTCTTGCGGTTTTTGACCAGCTCAAGAGCCCAGAAATGCCCTATCCCGCGCACATCCCCCACGCTGATATGCCGATCCGCCAGTTGGTGGAGGCGGTTCTTCAGGTGGGCGGCAACACGCTGGGGCAGCCCAGAGGCCATCAACTTTTTGAGTTCGCTGATGGCGGCCGGAATGGCTGCGGCCGAAAGCGGGTGAAAGGCATAGGTGTGGCCGTGGCAGAAGACCTCTTCTTCGAAGAACCCGGCCACCTTGGCGGAAGTCGCCGTGATCGCCAGCGGCGTGTAGGCGGCGCTCGCACCCTTGGCGGTGGTGATCAAATCCGGGGTCACCTTCCAGTGCTCCATGGCGAAGGCCGTCCCGGTCCGGTACCACCCGGACATGACCTCATCGGCGATCAACAGGACCTTGTGTTCGTCGCAGATCTTGCGCAGCAGGGGGTAGTACTCCGGCGGTGGGATCAGCCGGCCGTTGGTCCCCACGATGGGCTCGACGATGATGGCGGCCACGTTGCCCTCCTCGCGTACCATGTAATCCAGGTACGTGGCGCACTGCACCCCGCACTCCGGGTAGGTGAGCGCGAAGGGGCAGCGGTAACAGTAGCTGTCCGGCGCGAAACGCACCCCCGGCACGGTGCAGCGCGCCTGCTCGGCGTACCAGCGCCGAGGGTCGCCGGTCAGAGAGATACTGGCGGCCGTCGAGCCGTGGTAGGACTTGTAGCGGGAGATCACCTTGTAGGCCGGCGCGCAGGCCTGCCGGACCATCTTGATGGCGGCCTCGTTGGCCTCGGTGCCGCTCGTGGAGATAAAAAATTTGCTGAGTTCCTCCGGCATGACGCTGCGCAGCGCCTCGACCGCCTCCAGGGCGGCCTGGGTGGCGAACCCAGGGGCGATGTAGGGCAGCTTTTCGGCCTGCCGGACGATGGCCTCAATCACGGCCTTGTTTCTGTGCCCTAAATTGGAGCACATCAGCTGGGAAGAAAAATCGATGTAGCGCTTGCCCTTGTCGTCGGTGAAGTAAACGCCCTCGGCATCGGTGATGAGCATGGGGGCCTTCCACCCCTTCTGCCGGCTCCAGGTGTGATAGCTGTGGGCGGCATACTCTGCCACCCGTTTGGCTGTTTCGTTCATGGCACTCTCCTTGTGCTGAGAAAAGGTAGGGGGCCCTCCGGCGCGCGGGGCCGCGTACCGCGGTTGGATCCGTGACGCCCGTTTCTAAAAGGCGGAAAGCTTGGCCAGTCGGGCCTTGCGGAGCTTTCCCAGCCCCTTGAGCGTCCGCGCCACTTCCGGCAACGCCTTGATCTTATCGGCGGCTTCGGCGTAGTAGCGATCTGCGCGTGTCTCCAGCCGGCGGGCGGTGGCCAGCACCTCGGCGGCGCTTTGAACCGCCGCCCCCTCGCAGGCCTCGCAGAACGGGGCGCGGACGAAGTCCCGGATCGGCTCCAGGATCATCTCGGTCACGTTTTCACGCCGTGCGCGTTGCACGGACTTGACGTTGCGGGCGGCCTCGGCCCCCAGTTCCCTGAAAAGTGTGGCATGAGCGCTGCAGGCGGGGTTTCCGGCCGCGGCCTCATAGAAATGCTGGTCCTGGCTCTCCAGCTCTTCGGCGAAATTCAGGATACTTCCGAAATTCTCAAGCGGCATGGTCGACTCCAAATGACGTAAGGGTTCGAGGGGTCAGGGGGCCAAGGGGTCGAGTGAAGCCGGTTTCCTGCCGGTTGTGCCCGCCACCCCTTGAACCCGACAGCTCCTACAGCCAGCGCTGGATCACCACTTTCGTGTCGGTGAAGAACTGGAAGATCTCCTGGCCGTGGCCTTTGACATCGCCGAACATGGACTGGCCGGCCCCGCCGAAGGGGAAGAAAGACATCGGCGCGGCAATGCCGATGTTGATCCCGATCATGCTCGGCTTGACCTTGTACTTGAACTCCCGGGCCGCGGCCCCGCTGCCGGTGTAGAGGCAGGCGGCGTTGGCGAACCCGCGCGTGTTGATCAGCTCGATCGCGTCGCTGAGGGTCTTGCAGCGCACGATGCTCACCACCGGCCCGAAGATCTCCTCGCGGGCGATGGTCATGTCGGGTGTAACGTTGTCGAAGATCGTCGGTCCCACAAAGAACCCGTTCGGGTAGCCCTCGACCTTGCAGCCCCGGCCGTCGAGAACCAGCTGCGCGCCCTCGGCGATTCCCTTTTCGATGTAGCCGAGGACCCGCTTCCGGTGGGCCGCGCTCACCACCGGGCCCATCGAAGTCTTCTCGTCCAGACCGTCGCCGACCCGGATCTGGTTGGCCGCGGCCGTGAATTGCGCGATCAGCTGGTCGGCCACATCTCCGACCGGGGATAGGATTGAGCCTGAAAGACAGCGCTGGCCGCTGCAGCCGTAAAACGAGGTGATCAGGGAGGGCATGGCCGCGGAGAGGTTCGCATCCGGCATGACGGCCACGATATTTTTAGCGCCGCCGAGGGCCTGCACCCGTTTGCCGGTCGCGCCGCAGCGCTCGTAGATGTACTTTGCCGTCGGGGAAGAGCCAACGAAGGAGACTCCGTTGATGTCGGGGTGCCCCAGGATGCCGTTGACCACATCCTTGGACCCGTGCACCATGTTCACCACCCCCTCCGGAAAGCCGACCTGGTCGAGGATTTCGAAAATTTTCGTCTGGGTCATCGGCACCTGCTCGGAGGGTTTGACGATGAAGGTGTTGCCGCTGACGATGGCATAGGGCAGGAACCACCAGGCCACCATGGCCGGGAAATTATAGGGGGCGATGGCCGCGAACACGCCGACCGGCTGGCGGTGGCCCATACAGTCGATGTCCTTGGCGATGTCCTCCAAGGTGTAGCCGCACTGCAGGGTGGTCACCCCGGTGGCGTGTTCGACGTTTTCGATCATGCGCCGCACCTCGCCGCGGGACTCGTCGATGACTTTTCCCTGCTCGATGGTCAGGGTCCGGGCGATCTCCTCGAAGTTCTCCTCGAAGGCGTCCTTGAGCCGGAACAGGTAGCGCGCCCGGGTCAGCGGCGGGGTCGTGCGCCATTCCCAGAAAGCCGCCCGGGCCGCTTTCACGGCGTTGTCCACGTCCGCGGCGGTGCCGTAGGGCACCTGGGCTATCTTCTCGCCCTTGACCGGGTTCCACACGTCGCCGAAGGTGGTCGTGTCCGATCCCACCCACTCGCCGTTGATGTAGTTCTTCATGATCGGCAGTGCCATGCTGGTTCCTCCTCGGTAAAAGGGTTGATGCGGGACAGGCCGTCGTCCTGTAGCGCTTCTCGACGGGTGTGGACTGTAGCCCAGGCGCGCAGCAATGTCAAGATAATAATGGTAGGTTGCTGCGAAAACAATAATTAGTTTGACAAAAAAAAACGAATAAAGATAATTTAAGGACATCATATTTTTGGAATAAGGTTATTTCGGTTTGAACATTACCCAAAAACTCGGCCGGTCCATCAGGGGGAAAAAATGAAAAGAACCATCGGTTACAACCGTCGGAAGGCGATCGACCCGCTCGATTGCCGGATGATCGAATTGTTGCAGAAAGACGGTCGGGTTTCGAACACCGAGATCGCCAAGAGGCTCGGGATCTCCGAGGCCACCGTGCGCACCCGGCTTTCGCGGCTGATCGAGGCGGGGGTGATTCAGATCGTGGCTGTCAGCAACCCGCTCAAACTGGGGTTCGAGGTGGTGGGCACGATTCGGATCCACGTCGAGGTGCGCAAAATGGACAGGATCGTCCGCGAGTTAAAAACCATCAAGTCCCTGTGGCACATCGTGCAGACCACCGGCGGCAGCGGGATCGACACGGAGTTCGTCCTCAAGGACCTGAGCGAGCTCAGCGAGCTGGTCTTCGAGAAGATCAACAAGATCGATGGCGTGCTCCGCACGGAGCCCACCCTCTTCCTTAACTATATCAAGCGCTCCTACGACTGGGGCACGGCGCTGGAGTGAGCCGGGCGCTACGATTCGGAAATATGCTGCTTCATGTGCTTCCAGCACGTGAACGCCGTGCCGGCCCAGAAAAAGAAGCTCGCACCCTTGCAGCTGCCGGCGCAACAGCACTACCGATCAGACGCCCAACACGTCAGAGGACCGGAAGCCCGAGGTACATCGGGCCTGCGGTTTTTTATGGGAGTTGCTCGAGCAGGGCGATTCTCCCGGCCGCTCGGGATCGGTTCGACCGCGAAGATCACGGTGGTTGCGCAGATTTTCAGTCCACGGGCGTCTTCTTCGCTGTTGCCTCAACCGGTTGCGGTTTCCCGGCAGGCCGAGGGGGCACATTGCCGACAACCAGCACCACCCGCATCCCGCCGTGCACGAGGGGTCGGGCCTCATGCGGGAAAGGCAGTGACGGGGCCCAGGCGTTCTGCGGGGCCACCAGCGCGAACCGCCAGCCCCGGTAGTGCGTTGCCAGCCGTTCGACGACGCGGCACAAGAGATCGCGGCCGGTCCCCGGCGTGCCGAGCCGCCGTCCGTAGGGCGGATTGAGGACGATGGTGCCCGGACGGACGGCGAGCGTTGGCGGCTCGAGGCTGAAAAAATCCGCGCAGCGCACGGCCACTGCATCGGCGAGCCCGGACGCCCCGATGCAGACCTCGAGCCGGCGGCAGGCCTCCGCATCGATGTCGGAGGCCAAGATCCGGGGTGCCTTCAGCGCTACGAAGCCCTCAGCGGCAGTGCGCCGCATATGGGCCCAGCGCGGGCCGGAGAACGCCGGCCAGCGGGTGAACGCGAAATTACGGAACCAGCCCGGCGGTATTCGCTTGGCCCACAGGGCCGCTTCAAGCGAGAAGGTCCCGGCGCCGCACATTGGGTCCATAAGGGGTTCATCGGCGGCGTAACCGCACCACATCAGCGCCGCCGCCGCCAGCGTTTCCCGCAGTGGTGCCGGCCCTCCGCGGGTTTTGACCCCGCGACGGTAGAGACTGGCACCGCTGCTGTCGATTGATACCACAAAACGGTCATCAGCCCCACGAATGAAGATCTGCTGCAGGCAGGGCGATGATCCAAGCGGTGCCGCGGCGGGTGGACCCAGGTGTTCCTGAACCCCCCTGAGCAACCGCTCAGCGATGGCGCCTGTGTGATGGAGCCGGCAGTGGCGGGTTGCGACCTGAATCCGGGGGGAGTCTTCCTGCGGCAGGAAAAGCTCCCAGGCGAATCGCTGCGCCTCCCGTTCGAGTGCTGAAAAGGAGGTCGCATGGAAGGAATGAACGCGCATCAGGATGCGGCCGGCGGTGCGCAGGTGAAGGTTCGCGCGGTAGCACTCGTGCAGGCGGCCGTTGAACTCCACGCCACCGGGAACTTCGCGGCCGGCGATCCCCAGCGCCGCCAACTCCTCCAGGCACAGGGGCTCGATGCCGGGGGCCGTGGCGGCGAAGAAATCGTGTAGCTTTCCGACCACGTGGCGCCGGATGCGTTTTTGGAGTGGAGGGCTCATGATCCGCTGCCGGAGTCGCCAGCATTCAGGGCGTACGCCGTTGCATGCGTATCACCGCCGGCGCTTTCTCGTCGTGCTCCTGCTTGGCCTGAAGGACGATGATGGCGCCGATCACCATGATTCCCCCTGCTATCTGAAGCGGCGCCATCACTTCGCCGAGAAATACGAACGCTAGCACCCCGGCCGCAATCGGCTCCAGGGTCGAGGTGATGCTCGCGCGGGTGGCCCGAATGCGGTTGATCCCCTCGTAGTAGAGTCCAAAGGGCAGGATCGTCCCGCCCACCGCGATGTAGAGCACCCAGCCCCACGCCGCCGGCGGATAGGGGTGCATGAAGGACGCGAGCGGCGGCTCGAGCAGGTTCCACACGATCCCGGCGACCACCAGGGCGTAGAAGAGCACCGTCCATGGGTTGTAACGGTGCATCCCATACTCGCCGTGCACCGACCACCAGGCGAACGCAAGCGCGGCCCCCAGGCCGCTTAGAATCCCGCTCAGGTTCAACTGCAAAAGGCTCAGGTTGTAGGCCCCGACGACCAGGTAGCAGCCGACGATCGCCGCGGCGATGGCGGCGGCAGTCCAGCGGTTGGTCCATTCGCGCTGGACGCAGGCGGTGTACACGGCGATGAAGACCGGCGCCAAGTACTCGAGGACCAGGGCGGCGGCAACGTTGAGCCGGCTGATGGCGTAGAGATAGGCGATGTTGACGGCGGCCATTCCCAGGGTGCCGAGAATCAGAAAGTATCCGATGTCTTTGCGGTCGATTCGAAGCAAGTGCCGGTGCCGACAGAAAAGCCAGACGAAAAGTATCACGGCCGCTGTGGTGATGCGCAGCTGAACTAACTGGAACGGTGTAACGCCGGTGTTGAAAAGAAATTTGGATGCCGACGCCCCGGACGCCCAGAGAGTGGCGGCCAGCACGACGAACAGGTAGCCGGTTCGCAGCGATGGGGGTTGCATGATGAACGGGCGTTGCCTTTCAGAAAGGTCCGGATTACAAAACCAGAGAGACGAGTCATTCTTAAGGGAAAAGCCCCAAGGGATCAAGGGACAATCCGGTATGGCCACCCCGGTGGTTTTCTCGAAATGCGAATACGACGTGCGCGCCCTGAGAGCGGCGGTGCACGAAATGCTTGCGAGGATCGGTGGGCTGCGCATCAAAACCGGTACCCGGGTGTTGATCAAGCCCAATTTCCTCGCCCCGGCCAGGCCGGAGCGGGCCATGACGACCCACCCGCTCGTTGTGCGCGTTGTGGCCGAAGTTGTGCTTGAACACGGCGGCCGGGTGCTCATCGCCGACAGCCCGGGCATGGGGAGTTTTGATCGGCTGCTGCGCGACGGGGGTTATTCCGATGCGCTGAAAGGCCTCGATGTGGAATTGCACCCGTTCACGGAATCCGTTGTTGTGGACATCGGGGAGCCCTTCGGGCGCATCGAGATCGCCAGGGAGGCCATCGAGGCGGAGGTGGTGGTCAATCTGCCCAAGCTCAAGACCCATGCCCAAATGCTGCTTACGTTAGGGGTGAAAAACCTCTTCGGATGCATCGTCGGGCTCAAAAAGCCCGAGTGGCACATGCGCAGCGGGGTTGACCGGCAGCTTTTTGCCAGGCTCCTGATTCAGATTCACCAGGCGGTAAACCCCGCGCTCACCCTGGTCGACGGGATCGTGGGCATGGAAGGCCATGGCCCCGGTAGAAGCGGCACCCCGCGGCGGTTCGGCGTGCTGGTGGGCAGTGCCAGTGCGACGGCTGTGGATGCGGCGATCTGCCGGTTCCTGGGGCTGCCGCCGGAACAGCTTCCCACCCACCGGGCGGCGGCCGAACTCGGTCTGGCGCCCAAGCAGTTGAAGATCCTCGGGGATTTTCTGCAGGTGAGCGGGGTGCGCCTGCCGGTTCTGGCCCCGCTGACGTTTGGGCCCCAGCGCATGCACCGGCTGATGCGCAAGCATCTGGTCCAACGCCCCGAGGCCGATCCGCGTTTGTGCCGGATGTGCGGCGAATGCTGGCGCGTCTGCCCGGCCAAGGCAATCACGCCCCATGCCAAGCGGGTTGTCTTCGACTACGACCGCTGCATCCGATGCTACTGCTGCGTCGAGATGTGCCCCCACGGTGCGCTCAAGGCCGTCGAAACGAGGCCCGGCCGGTTGGTTCGGAAGCTTGCCGGCCTCAGAGACCATGTCGCCGTGCGGATCGGAAAACGCCACCGTTTGCCCCCGTCCTGACATCGGGGGAAATTCCGTTGAGCGGCAAGCTTTTTCGACAAGGTTCGATTTGAACGCTGCCGAAACCCAGGCGCTTGACCCCTGCTCCATTTCCAAGTAGATTCGCACCGAAAACGTGTTGGAAAAAACGCTTGAGTCAAGAGTGGGGCCGGCGAATCCCCGTTGCCCCGATTGAGCGGCTTCACCCCAATTGGCGCAGCCCCCCACAGACAGGAGGTAGTTATGGCTGGTATCAACAAGGTGATCATCGTTGGAAATCTTGGGCGCGACCCGGAAGTCAGCTACGTTCCGAGCGGAGCCGCTGTTGCCAAGTTCAGTGTCGCCACGTCAGAAACGTGGAAAGACAAGAGCACCGGCGAGAAGAAAGAGCGCACGGAGTGGCATCGGATCGTCGCCTGGGACAAACTCGGCGAAATCTGCGGAAAATACCTGGCCAAGGGCCGGCAGGTTTACGTCGAAGGCAAACTGCAAACCCGCAGCTACGACGACAAGGAAGGCGTGAAGCGCTACGTCACGGAAATCGTCGCCCAGGATGTTCAGTTTCTGGGGGGAAACCGGGAGGCTCAGGATTCAGGACGGCCGGGCGCGCCGCCATCCTTCCGTGAGCCCTCCGCCGGGCCGGGCGGTCCCGGGGTGGAGGACGACATTCCCTTCTGAAGAGACGTGATAGGGTTTTGTATTGATTTCTGTTGCCCGATTCCGGCGAACGGCCTTAAAAAAATCAAGGACTTTGTGTCGCGCGATATCCCCCGACGTGTGTAAAGATCGGGGGATTTCTTTTTCGGAATTTTCTGGAGCACGCCGTATTGAAACGTTTAAAGATTTTAGCCAGAGCAACAACTCAGGATGACTGCTGGCGAAGCGTAATGGAGACGGTATTGCAAAAACCTGTCCGATGTCGGGTTGCGCCTCCCAGCTGTCGCATTTGATGTCCCACGTCCTACAGGATGCGATCCCATCTGCCGGCAGGCCGCTTTTTCTGATGATGCGAAAATTTTCATTGCTGCTGCACTCAACTCGCAGGCCGAGTTTGGTACGGTGTCAACAGTTGGCGTGTTCATTCCGGGAGCATACGCCCGGATGCGGTTGGGGCCGTCTCGATCCCTCGGTGCAGCACCATGTTCTCGCCGACCTTTTTGCCGACATAGTAGGATGATTTCCGGGCCCAGGTGGGGCGTCCGATCGAGCGTAATTTTCCGTACCGAAGCTTCACGTAGTCGGCCAGTTTGGGGTCGGTAATGTTAACCAAATCGGTGCAGACATGCTCGCGTTTGGAGCAAGCAGCTGCCGCTGCAAGGTTCCTCTCGGTCTTTAACCGTTCGGATAGAGCGCGCCGGTCACCCTGGAGCTTCGAAAAAAAACCGTTTGCGACCCCCAGCGCGAACTGCCGGAACTCCCGGCCGGAAAACCCATGCTGGTAGCGGGCCTGATCCCATTGCGCACGGATCGTCCTTTTGATGAAATCAAAAACGTAGGCGGCAAACTCGATGTCGTGCGGCTGTCCGGACATCTCCGGAACGCTGCCTACGCATGGCCCGGACACGACCCACGTAGGAACCCAGACAATCTCGACAAAGAAAAACCGTTGAAGAATGGTTGAAACGACATTGATATGGCGCGGGTGTCTCCTTGCCGGCTCGCACATGAACCGGCTGGTAAAGGTGCGTTCCCGGTCCTCCTCAATCAGCGTAAGGTTATGCCGGGTGATGAGTTCGCTGGCCTTGGATGCGGCCGACCTGGCTTCTTCCGGGTACGGGCTTTCGGCCAGCGCGAGAAGTTTGTGAACCCTGGCCCGCAGCTGGTCCTGTGGGTCCGAGCTGGCTTCGAGGTTTTTGCACTCCGGACTGAACAAAGGGCTATTCTTGTTGGTGGTATGCGGGTCGGCGCCCAGAAGCTCGCAAAATTTACGGAAGATGGGGCCGTGACTGGTTTCGCGCCTGCCTTCCGGATGGGCAGCCGCCCAGAGGTGCGCGACCTCGTGAAGAAACACATCGCGCACGGCGTCGAAGCGGTGGGTGGTGGCAAAGGTGCTTTTAAGCAGGATCGTCCACGTTTCAGCGTCGGCGATTCCAAGCTTTCCGATATCGGACAACACAATGTTGGGTCGCGTCGAAATGCGCCGCCGAATGGTTTTGGGTGCTTTTGGCAAGGCCCTGGCGTACTCCCAGCGGAGCCCGAGAACAATGGATTTTGAGAGATCCGCCTCGATTTTGGAGGCCACTCGATGGGTCGGCAATTGGCAGCATCCTTTCTGGTGTATGCCCAGGCCCCGAGCTAAAATCATTCGTCCTCCGAACAGGTGCATTCCGGTAAAGAATCTTTATCGGATGCCGATATTGAGTGACAGGGTTTAACTTAATTCCATTATCTTACGGAAGGCCGCATGGTTTGCGAATCGAACATCGTAACTGAGCCATACCAATGCCAAAAAATCATCAAGGAGGTTTTTGTTACATATTTTGTGTTACAACAGCCTGAAGTAGTTAATAATTTGATTGAACGTTTCGCATTCGACTGCACTGGAAAGCACGACTGTGGTGTGCTGATTGAGAGCGGTCTCCAGAAAATACACCAGTGGGCGGAATGCACCAATTCCGATCTTTATAGACACCCTGGTGCTGGAGATCGATCTTCCCTGCCAACTAAAAGCAGTCTCACTGAAGACGATAAATGAATCAGAACCCACAACTTTCGGATATCCAGGATAATGTCAAGAGGCTCCCCACGTTACCTGGGGTAGCGGTGCGCATCTTGGAGGTGTTTAAAAAAGAAGATTTCAGCCTGAAGGAGCTATCCGATCTCATCGCGACAGACCCTCCCCTGACGTTGAGAGTCCTGAAAGCTGTTAATTCTCCGTTTTATGGATTGAAAACCAGAATCGAATCCGTGGGGCAAGCCATTACGTTTCTCGGTATCAATTCGGTTAAAAATCTATCTCTCAGTTTTTCTTTGATTCGAGCCTTTTCAAGCAGGAAAAAATCCGTTTTTAATTACCCCCAGTTCTGGAAGGACTCTTTGGTCGGAGCGGTGTCCGCAAAGCTACTCGCCGAAAAAATCGACAAGCGCCACTGTGAAAGCGCATTTCTGATTGGGCTGCTTCAAAACATCGGCAGCTTGATCTTGGCTGAAAATTTTCCACAAGCCTACGGGCAGGCGCTTCAAAGTAGTAAATCTCAAGGCCTGCCGCTTATCGAGGTTGAAACCCAATCTCTGGGGCTGGACCACATGGCAGTCGGGCAATATGTCTTGGACGCTTGGGGCCTGCCCGAGACATTTTCAATCCCCATTGGCTGCCATCATGCTCCGGACCGCCAAAAAGAGCCCAAGGGCGATATTTCGTCATTGGTTCAAATCCTGCACCTATCATCTCTGGTTATCGATCTGTTCGGGAAAAGCTCGGCTAAGGTCGACTATTCACTATTGGACAACGCCTTGCTAAAACAAGGCCTGGACAAAATCGTCGACAAAACCCAACTTTTCACAATGGTGTTCGAATCGATTAAAGCCATTTTCCCGATTTTTGACTTTGAGGTCGACGCCGAGCAGTACCTGCAAATTATAGAGTCCTCGAAGGCGGAATTGAATGAACTGGCGGAAAATCTTATCAGCCAGGTTGATACCCAGAAACAGAGCATCGAGGATCTCACACGACAGGTCGGAGTTGATGGGCTGACCCAGTTGAACAACCAAAAACGCTTCTACGAGATCCTGCAGCAAGAGATCAGCAGGGCCGTGCGCTACCACGATCCGCTCGCGTTGATCATGGCGGATATCGATCATTTCAAGTCCATCAACGATTTTTACGGCCACCTGGGCGGAGACCATGTGCTGAAATCAGTGGCTGCGAAGCTCAAGACCACCTTGCGAGACTCGGATCACATCGCCCGTTACGGTGGGGAAGAATTCGGAGTTGTTTTGCCGTTGACCGACATGTACGGTGCACTACTCGTCGCCGAACGGTTAAGAAGTGCGGTCAGTGAGCTCAAGGTTCCTTACAATCACAAGATGGTTTCCGTCACGATGAGCTTCGGGGTTGCTTCCCTGGCAGGCGCCCATAAGCTCGCTGTGGAAAGCTTTATCCGACAGGCGGACGAGGCCCTTTATGAAGCCAAGAACGCCGGCCGCAATCGCTGTCATGCGTACCGTAAACAAGCCCCTCATGAAAGTCTACCGAAGATTCTCGTGATCGACGATGAGGAAGTTGTTCTAGTAACGGTCTCGAAAATGCTGGAGCGGTTGGGATATGATTCTATTACCGCTGCAGATGGGCAGTCGGCAATAGCGCACTGCCGTGAAAATACAAATAACGTCAGCATGGTGCTTTTGGATGTAATGATGCCTGGAATCAGCCCGAAGGAGACAATCTGCATGCTCAAGGCCCTTTGCCCTGAATCTAAAATTATTTTGTCTAGCGGATTTGAGGTGGACCAAATTGAAAAAGAAATAAGGGACAATTCAGATGGATATTTAGGAAAGCCTTATTCAATGGGTGAGCTTAAGGGCATTCTCGATAAATTTTTCTGCTGAGCTACGGAAACCCAAGGACAGACAAAGTCCATCACCTGAACGCGCTTGCTAACAAAATCGTTCTGCCCCTCCGCGCCACACCACGCAATTTTGGCGTTCTCTAGCACAAATATTTTTTATGCAATCGTTCGCTTAGCATGGCCCCCTGGCGATATAAATCTCAAAGGATACACTCTAAAATTTCAACTAACTGTAATGATAGATTTTTTTATCGACCACATCCAACATGGAGAATGGTGGAACACCGGCGGGCGGTTTGGCAGATATTTTGCATAGTAGGTTCTGAATTGGATTGTCTGTCATGGTTCAGGCCCATGCCGTAGCAAGCAATGACAACAATCTAACAATCCAATTCCCTTGGGGTCATTTATGGCCACACACCTAAACCATATCGTCGTTGCCACGGATGAGAAGATCCATGTCTTCTCCCCCGGCGGTTTCAGGTCAAACGCCAGTCCGGTTGAATTTTCCCTTGAGGAGATCTCAAGCCTACCAACAGGTATGGAACGACTACCGGGATACGGCAAGAACGGGGCAAGAACCCTTTTGGTAGTCCCTGATCTCTGGCTGAAACAAGAATTCTTTGCGTTTCAGTCGCAGAAAAATGCCCTCGTCAACGCATTCTTGGAAAGAAAGCTCAAGGCCGCCTACCCTCACCTACCACAAATTAACCGATTCTTCACATTCTCGCTTAAGGAACCGTCCACTGAAGAGCGTGGAGTCACCGTTTTTTTCCTCCAGGAGCAAAAAGCCTTTCTTCTGAATGGCTTTCTCGCCCGGGCAAAGCTTCGGCCGCAATGGATCACGACACCGGCCCTGCTATGGGCGGAGCGTCTTCTGAAAATCGAGCGGGACTTCAAAAACCAAGGAGTGCTGCTGGTGGATCTCCGGCAGGAGCAGGTTTTCTTGTACTTTTTTTCCCGAGGGGAGTTCCTTTTCTCCCGCCGATTGGCATTGGCCGACGGGAGCGGCCGGTGGGAGAGCCTGCTTTTCGAGATCAACCAGTCGATCTACCTTTATGCGCAAAAAGCAAAATCGGTGCTCAACAAGATCTGTGTCGCCGGCGATATCGAAGCATTACAAAAAAGCTTGTCGGGAAAGCTGGACATTCCGATTCACCGCCTTGAGCCGGAAGGCAACGGAACGTCGCTGCCGCGAGATCTCTCATTCCTGGAGGGGGTGTGGTCCTCCAGCGGCATCGGGATACCATCCGAGGTTTATAGCATAACAGATAGAACGATTCGCCACGAACTGAAGTGGAAGCCGGTGCAATGGTGCGGCATCTTAACTGCAGCTGTTTCGATCATCGCCTTCTCCAGCGTCAATCTTTGGTTAGACAGCCTTCTGCAAGACAAGTTGCGAATCCAGGCGGCATTGATGGAAAAGCATTCCCAACCTCTGGCCGAAATCGAGCAGGCTCTGGATGCTCTCACCCATCGAGCCGGACACACACCCACAGCTCATGCGCTCATGCACCTCGACGCCGCACTGCCGGAATCCATGCTGATCAGGGAGGTTAAGATCAACCACGAGACCTCAAGCATGGAACTGTCGGCAGCCATCACCGCTGACCACATCGACCGGTTTCGCCAATCCATGAAGCTGTTTGCGGATAATTTGAGCCGGCAGCTCGACTTGAACCGCGCGATCACCATCGAAGACATGGCCTTTCAAGTAGATGATTTGAAGGTAAATAATGGTGGTAAGACTACGTATCGCATTTCACTAAAGGCAATAATTCCATGACCTCATTTGCGAAAAACAGGTGGGCCTGGGCCGGCGTCATCTGGTTGACGGCGGTTGCCATCGCCTTTTGGAATCATCAGAAGATTGATTCAATCCTGTCTGTCGACACCCAAAACCAGGCATTGCAGCAGGAAATTGTGTTCCTTCAGCAGCACGGACGCAGGCTTGAGAGCATTCAACAGGAGTATGCGAAGCTGTTTCTACCGGTCGAATCCGTTCAACTGGGCGTATTGTCCGCCCAGAGCGCCATATGTGAACTCGCAGGCGCACTTGAGTTGGCATCCCCGCAATTCACGACTGCACCGATTGCCAGAGGGGATGAAACGGCCGGCCTGAATATTGCTTTGGAAGGCCCGCTGGAAAAAATCACGCTCTTTCTATCGGGCATTACCAGGCTCCAATACCTGGAAGAGAAACATTCCACCATCAAAATCGAATTGGAACGCAACGAGGCCAAGTGCGATCTTTCCATGGTGATACGTTGCCGTTTGCAAAGCGGGCGTGAAAAGCCTCTGGTGCGCAGGGCGGAACCAACTTCGGCACTATGAAGGTTGATTCCATATGAGCCTCGGCTTCACAAACCGTTGGATGTACATGATTGCGTGGCTGTTGGCGACAGTCATTCTGTGGGGCATCGGCCTCGGCAAGCTGGCTGAGTTGGATTATCGGCCGATGATCCATAACAGCTCCTCCGTGAACATGCTCCGCCTCAAACTGAACCAATTGGATCAGCTCGCATCCAAACGCAACCATCTTTCGGCCGGTCTGGGCGACCTCTCGAAAGCATCCGCCTCTATGCCGCAGCTTTCAACTAAAATAGAGAGCCACGGCTCCAATGAAGCTCAGGCAAAGCCTGCAATACCAGCACCGTCTTCTCCTCTGTTCCGAATTTCGGGCATCATCCGGGCAACGACCGATCCGGGCAGGCATTTTTATTCTGCGCTGATCGAGGGCAAACTGTATTCGCCCAAGGAGCGCATCTCCGACTTTCTTATCGAGAACATCTCCTCGAGCGGGATCATGATCTCAGGTCAAGGGCAGCGTTGGTTCATTCCCGCACCCGATGTTTACTACTCAATTCATCGATCGCCATAAGGGATTTATGCAAATGGTTGTACGAAACCGACTTGGTGTTTGGACGGCAGGGGCTCATTGCTTGCTCCTTCTGTTGGGGGCCACTGTTTTTCTGGGCGCATGCGCGACTCCTCCGCCAAGACCTGTCTCGAATCAAGAACTCGACACCGTGAAGCCCTCACGCGCTATCGAAAGGGAAAAGCAAAAACTCATCGCAAAGCCGGTTCCAACTGACGAGATTCCCCCGCCGTCAGCACCGAAACCCGCAGCTCCTCCGCGCTTGTATTCGCTTATCTTTCAAAAAGCCGCCTTAGGAGAGGTACTGGCCGCTCTAATGAAAGACACGGACTATAATCTAACCGTCGAGGCCGACATCGATTTATCCCGCAGCGTGACCGTACGGATCAACAAAGTCACTTTGCCCGAAGCGTTGGACATGATCGTCGTCAACGGCGCCGGCTACGCCTGGAGCATCGCTGAAGACACGCTGCAAATCCAACGCTTCATGGAAAAAGTGTATCACCTGGATCACCTCGATCTGACCGGAGAAACCGTCATCGAGGTCGGGGGAGACCTGCTGGCGTCGGGCGTCAACAGCACCAGCGTCGCTGGCAAGTACCAGGTCAAAGCGAAGCGGCCCGAACAAAGCTCTGACTTATGGCTGGCCTTAACCGAGGCGCTTGAGGGCCTCAAATCACCGGACGGATCACTACGGATCAACCGCAACTCAGGTGTAATATTAATGGCTGACACGCCGCGGCGGATCAACTCCATGGTGCGCTTTCTGGATTCAATTAGCGAGTCGTTGCATCGCCAGGTATTCATCGAAGCCAAGATTGTGGAGGTCATTCTCAAGGACGATCAAAAGACCGGCATCGATTGGACCAAATTGAATATCGACTTCACATCCGGATCGGCGTTTCTACCGGATATCTTCACGCTTGATTTTAATACGGATGGAAGCATTACCAAAAGCAACACATCACGGCTCTCGGCCGTGTTGGACTTTTTGCGAACCCAGGGCGATGTTTCGGTGATCGCAAGCCCACACATTTCAGCGATCAATCGACAGCCGGCAGTGCTCACCGTAGGCTCCCAGTTCCCTTACAGCGATATCGATGGGGTCGACCGAGATCTGGAATCGGGGTTTGTCACGATAGGCACCTCGATCAAACGGGCGCTTCTTGGCGTTCAGCTGGGCATAACGCCTTTGATCTCAAGCGACGGAATGGTAACCATGCACATCGTCCCTACGCTGACGCGCATCCAGCGAGAGGTCGAGGTCCAGATCCCCACCGCCGGCGTTGCCGCCAATCAGACCATCAGCAACCCGGTGATCGACCTCCAGGAGCTTGCAACAATGGTCCGGGTCCGCGGTGGCCAATCGGTTGTGTTGGCGGGACTAATCAGCAAGCTCAGGAAATTGAATCATGAAGGGCTTCCACTTTTAGGAGACCTTCCCTTCCTGGGGAAACTTTTCAAGCGAATGGTCACTTCGGAGGAGAGCGTTGAGCTGGTTATCATTATTACTCCGCATATCAAAGACGTCAGATAATTATGCCGATTTCTCCCTTCATTATTTCCGGCAACCCACACTCAAGTTTTCTGCAGGTCGGCCGATAAACCTATAAAGAATTCGATTCGGTATTTTAATGACAAGATGAGGAGAACCCGATCATGAAAACTTGGAACGAGTTCAGCAAAAACCAGAAAGGCTTCACGCTGGTGGAGATTGCTATCGTGTTGGTGATCATCGGTTTGCTGGTTGGAGGGGTATTGAAGGGCCAGGCGATGATCCAGAATGCCAAGGTCAAAAAGATCGTCAAAATGGCTGATGAACTAAGGGCTGGTTTGATGACTTTTTACGACAAATATGGGATGTATCCGGGCGATGAAAACCAAGCCACCCCGCCCGGCGACGCATTCAATGGGGACGGAAACGGTCGCATCGATGCCGCCGAGCGCTTTGAGGTGTTTCGGGACCTGGGTCTGGCGGGGTTGATCAGTGGCACTTACACCGGCACCCAAGCCCCCAACCATCCGTTTGGAGGGATAACGGATATCGTCTGGGTCAACCCTCCTGGCGCCACGACCCCAGCGGCTCATTACATCCGGTTTTATGATCTCCCGGCGGATGTTTGTCTGGAAATCGACACGAAATACGACGACGGAAACTACCAGACCGGATCGATCTTGGGCAGCGGTGCCTACAACCCTGGGGCCAACATCGCAACTTTGTACATGTTGTTCTGAAAGACAGGGTCGTGTCTGCTGTGCACTCCAACCCTACCACCCGACGCCTTTGGATCCCTTGCGGCCAGCAGGGTTTCACCTTGATCGAAATCGCGGTCGTCATGGTGATCATCGGCCTGCTGACCGGCGGCGGGGTCTCCTTGATGCGCTCGCTCACGGAACGTAAAGCCCGCAATGAGACCGTTTCCTACCTCAAGGACGTCCGTATAGCCTTGATCAGCTACGCCGAAAAAACCGGCCGTCTGCCTTGGGCAGACAGCGATAGCGACGGCAGCGAGAACTCCGGGATTGCAGGCGGCCTTTTACCCTATTTGACCTTGCAGATACCGCCTATGGATGCGTATTCCAGGCATCTGCGGTATGCGGTCAACACCAATTTAGGTAATAACCGGGCATCCACCTGCTCCGCCCTGCGCGCCGGGCTGAGCGGTATCCCCCAGGTCGTGGATGCCGACGGGGTCTCCGCACCTTTGTCGATCGCACTGATGCTCATCAGCGCCGGACCCATGGATGCCGACGGCGACGGCAACGTGTTCGACCGAGCGACCACCGGCACGCACCAGGGAGACAACACCGACGGCACACCCAACTATCTTCGACACCCTCCTACCACCGGTTTTGACGATCTGGCCCTATACATCACAGGTAACGAGCTCTACGGTTTTGTATGCGAGTTCCTATCGGTTGCCGTCAACAACCACACCGGCTCGACGGTGTATGTCCATGATTCCAATCGAGGGATCGATCTGGGAAGTTTGCCGGGTTCGGGTTCGAATGTATACGATGTGCTTTCCGGAATTCGTTTGGAGCTGCGCAGCGGATCGGGCGGAAGTGGTGCGATCGTGAATTCAACCCCCCCCACGCCGATCGCCTTAGCCGGGCGGGGAGTCACCATCACGCTCCCGTGATGATTCAGTAGGCTTTTCCCACCTGCCCAAGAACGTCATACAAGGGCAGCAGGATCGATAAGACGATTAACCCGAATACTCCCCCCAAGGACAGGATGGCAATCGGCTCGATCGAGTTGACTAGAACCTGGACGGAACGCTGCACCTCTTTGTCGTAGTATTCGCCCATCCGTTTGAAGGACGCTTCGATTGTGCCCGTGGTTTCCCCGTTGCGCATGGCCCCGACCAACAACGAAGGAAAGGCTCCGGTTTTTTCGAAGGCATCGGCAATTGATTCCCCTCGCCCCACCTCCTGATGTGCTTCATTTAGCTTGTTTTCCACATACCGATTCCCCAGGGTGCGGTGAGCCACCGTTTTGAATATATTGTTGATGTTCATCCCGGCACTGAGCATGGTCGCAAAATTTTGGCAAAGGCGTGTCAGGCAGATGTAATTCGAGATTCGTCCAAAAACCGGCAGTCGCAGCAGATAACGATCGATGGCTATAGCTCCGGATTCAGTCCTGCGATATACGAACCCACAACACGCAGCCAAGACCAGGGCCAGCGCCAATAGATGCCATTGGGCTTTGACGAAGCTGCTGGCGTCGAGCATGAGCAAGGTCACACCGGGGAGTGCGACTCCCATTTCGGCGAGCACGCTGACCATTTGGGGTAGAACATAACCGATCCAGACCCCGATGACCGCCACGATGGCAAAGAGAATGAAGGCCGGGTAAAGAATGGCTTTTTTAAAGACGGCCCGCAGGCCATCCTTCCATTCGTGGTAGGCTGCCAGGTCTTTAAGGCATTTCGGGAGGACGCCCGTCTTTTCGCCCATCCCAACCATGGCAATATCGAGTGGCTGAAATACCATGGGGTAGCGGCCCATCGCCTCCTGCAGGCTATTGCCCCGTTCCAACGCGAACTGCATTTCGTTTACGACTTTCTTCAACAACGGCGAAGGCAGAGAACGCCCAATTTCATCCAGGCTGGAAATGATCGGAAGGCCGATCTCAACCGACTGTGCGAAGCGATGATAGAATTCGATCAGCATTTTGGCGCGCGGACGCCGTCGGCTGATACCCTCCAACCGGAAACGTTTGTGTGAGGCTGACGCAGTGACCAGGAACAGGCCGATGCGCTCAAGCTCCTGCTCAACATCCGATTCTGCGGCCGTGTTGATCTCGCCTTTGACCAACCGGCCGGCATTGTTGATAGCCTTGTATTGAAAGCTAGTCATGTTTCACAATCACCCTAGCGACCTCTTTCAAGGACGTCAAATGCCGGGCCACCTTTTTGATCGCCTGTTCGTACATGAGAGTTGCACCCGCCTTGGCGGCCGCAGCGCGGATGTCATCTTGCAACCCTCCAGTGACTATCAGGCCCGCAATAATTCGATCAACCTGGATGACTTCATAAACGGCTGTCCGACCGCGATACCCCGCGTGACAAGACTCGCAACCGGCTGCCTGCGCCAGATCGGAGGGCACGGCCGCCCCAACCGATTCAAACAGCCTGGCTTCATCCGCGGTGGTCGCTCTTTGTGTGGCGCATTTGGGACAAAGGAGTCGGACAAGCCGCTGAGCCAGAACCATCGTGAGAGAGGATGCCAGTACCCCCGCGTTCACGCCGAGATCAAGCATGCGATTGATCGCCGAAGCGGCATCGTTGGTGTGCAGGGTCGACAGCACCAGGTGCCCTGTGAGCGAGGCTTGCAAGGCAAGATCGGCGGTTTCCTTATCACGGATTTCACCCACCAGGATCAGGTCAGGGTCCTGCCGCAAGGCGGATCGCAAGGCATTGCCAAAGCTCAGCCCGGCCTTGGCATTGACCGCCGTTTGCCGGATGGTAGGGATGTTGTACTCAATGGGGTCTTCAACCGTCATGCAGTTGATGCTCGGGTGGTTGACGGTCATCAAGGCACAATACAAGGTGGTCGTCTTCCCAGACCCCGTCGGCCCGGTTGTCAGCACTAACCCGTAGGGGCGCCGAATGGCATCCTCGAAGCGACACAGATCTTTGTCTTCAAACCCGAGGTCTTTCAGGTCTTTGGCTAAATTGGTGTGGATCAGAAGTCGCATAACCAGGGTTTCGCCGAGTTGGGTGGGAAAGGTCGAAACCCGGATGTCAAATTCACCTGCCCTTCCCTTGTATCGAATGCGGCCGTCATGGGGGATGTTAGGATTGGAGATGTCCATGTCGGCCATGATCTTGTAGCGGGTCAGCAGCGGTTGCTGGAAGGCCTTTGCGAAAAGATGCTTTTGGTGCAACACCCCGTCGATCCGGTAGTTGATACGAACCAGATTGGCGTCGGGAACGATGTGGATATCACTAGCGCCTAACACTCTGCCCTTTTCAATCAGCAGGTTGGACAGGTTGACAATTTGATCGTCTTTGAAGGCCTGCGAAGCATGATGTGCAAAACTGATCGCTTCGATCTCATTGTCGATGGTTTGAGCTGTTTTGTAGTAAAGGTCGGTCGCATTCGCTATCCACGCCTTACGGGCGATATAGGTTTTAACCCGACAGCCTGTGAGCCGTTCAAGTTTATCCCGGGCTATGACGTCGAACGGATTGCTCGTGGCTACGCTGAGGCAGTTGTCTTCGCGGGCAAAAGGAAGCATTCCGTGTTCAATAATTATCTCAGATGGAATTTGCGCCAAAAGCGATGCATCGACCATAACATGGTCGATGTCCAAGATTTGAGCGCCACTTTGCACGGCGATGGCCATCTGAAGGTCTTCCTCGGTCACCCAGTCCAACCGACGGAGGACATCGCCCAGCATGGCCCCGGTTTTCTGGCTTTCCATCAAGGCCATTTTCAACTGGTCATGAGCAATGAAGCCCATATCGATTAGGATATCGCCGATTCTTTTTTTCATTTTTATTCCCACTGCAACGACTGTATTTACTCTGGAGTTTTTGCCGAAAGCCTTTCGCCTGGGTTTGTTAGTTAGCTGAAAGATAGCTATTAGACCTTGAAGCGCATCTGTCCGAAATGGCTAATAAGCAATTATGGTGCCATAACGAAGAGGAGTCGGACAAGCCAGGCAAATGGCTCTTATCTGTCTGTAGTTACTCTCTATTCTGAGATTATAATTGGTTGGATGGGAAGGAACATCCCAGGCCACAGGAAGAGGCAAAATGATGACGCTTAAATTGGGATATCTGCCCCGTGTTCGACAGTCGCAGACAAACCTGGGTTCGACAGTCATAGGCAAACGCTGTAGGGTATAACAAAACAATTCGGGTTGTTGCGATTAGAGACCGATTCAGCGTGTGTCTATGGTTTTAAGGGGTGGTTTCGAGCTTCATAAAGGGCTTGGGAGGAGTGATCTTCAGTTTTTTTAGTATGTTGGCTTGATCGGCGCTGAGCGCGGTGTGCCGGAGAACACGGTTTTTTTCATACAAAAATTCACCAAGATGCAGCCGCTGCATGATCCGGCGGATTGCAGCCTAAATCATCTTGGTCAGCGCAAGAAAACCGATAAGCATAGGGGAAATGACACGACTAATCTTTAACACTGCTGCCTGGGTCGAATACTGACTCTGGCAGCAGGGGATAGGGATTAGCAGATCAAGGACACGGTGAGAATTTTCAAAGCCGGGGCGCGGGTGGGTGCTCCGGTAAATGTCAGCTTTTCTTGTCCCCCTCGATTTTATCGGGTCCCTTGTCCTTTTTTTCCTCGTCATCGGCGGCGCCTTTAAAGTTCTTGATGGCTTTACCGATTCCGGAACCGATTTCCGGCAGCTTGCCGGCCCCGAAAATGATGAGGATAATCACCAGGATGATGATGAGTTCCGGCATGCCTATTCCAAACATGATGCCTCCTCCGACTCAGGGCTGCTTGAACTCCTGAATCAGCCGTAAAAATTCTTTTGATTTCACGTAGCGGTCGATGCTTCCCTGGTAGTCGATCCACTTGCGCCAGGAGTCGAGCCACTCATCGTTGTGCCAATAACAGTCCGGGTCGCCCCGTCCCTGGAGTCGTTCGATATAGTCCACATACTCGTTCTCGCAGGCGTCGCAAAACCGGTAGGGAACCCGCGAATGAGGGCAGTGGTTTTCGATTCCACCCGGCTCCGGCTCAACCTGGGTTCCGCACTTTTCGCACTTTAAGCTGCAGCCGGTGCATTGGACCACGCGCCGGACGGCGATGGCCTTCTGCTGGAGCTTCACGGCTGCTTTTTTTCCGCGGGCCAGTTCGATCTTGTCGTCGAGTGGGATGATGTCGGCCAAAGAGCACCTCTTACCAAATGAAGAACTGACGGCGCCGGCCGAAGCCTGCTGTGGTTTTTGTATAGCATCGGCCCTCCCGGCTGTCAATTCGCTCCGGGTGCCGCAGTTCCGGCCAAAGATTGACACCCCTCAGCGATTCATCTATAGCAACTCAAAAGTTGAATGATGTTGGATATATCCTGCCGGGCCTAATGGATGCCGGCGACTAAATTTTTGGAATGAAGTAGCGCCCATGGCTTTGAGTTTTAAAGGAAACTGCCTGCCCTGCCTGATCGGCAGCCTGCCGCTGACGAATTACGTCGAGGCGGCCCGTCTGGTGTGGGAGCACACACCGGAGATCCCGCTTTGGGTTCAGCTGCCCAAGATGCCCGGCGAGAGCATTACCCGCCAGTTCGCTGCCGGCATGCCGGGGCTGACGGAAGAGGGCGGGCGGGCGCTCATCGACACGGCGGCCACTGATTTCGAAGAGAGCCTGCTGAGATTCTACGAAGAGGCCCTGGCGGTAGAGGGTGGATCAGCGGGCCTGGACCGCTCGCGCTTTGCCATGACCGCTGATTCCGCCGCCGGCTTCTTCGAGCTGATCCGTCAGACGATGGCGCGGACGCCGCTGCCGCTCGCCGTCAAAGGACAGATCGTCGGCCCGCTGACCTTCGGCACCAGTCTCCACGGCCGCGACGGCAAGGCGATCTTTTACGATGCCCAGCTGCGGGACGCCTCGGTCAGGCTGCTGGCCCTCAGGGCTCGCTGGCAGGTGCGGCGCCTTGCAGCCCTCGGCCGTCCGGTGCTGCTATTCATCGACGATCCGGCCGTCACCGGGTTCGGTTCTTCGATCTACATCGGGCTGGGGCGTGAGGAGGTCACCGAGAGCCTCGGGGCGATGATTGACGCCGTCCACCAGGAAGGCGGTCTTGCGGGTGTCCACATCTGTGCCAATGCCGATTGGACCCTGATCCTGGAGTCGTCGGTCGATATCCTCAGTTTCGACGCCTACGCGTTTTTCGATCAGTTTGTGATCTACCGGTCCGCGATCCGTCGCTTCGTTGAACGCGGCGGAATGATTGCCTGGGGCCTGATCCCGACCCTCAGCCCGGAGGACTTGGAGCGCGAGACCTGCACCTCCCTGTATGGGCAGTGGGAAGCCAAGTTTGAGCAGGTCGCGAAGCTCGGGATCGATCGGCGGCAATTGACGGCGCAGTCGCTGATCACCCCGGCCTGCGGCATGGGGACACTGAGCGAGGCTTTGGCGTTAAAGGCGTTGAAGCTCACACGGGAGCTTTCGGACAGAATACGAGCGAACAACGAGTAACCACCAGTGATGCGTCAGCGCAAATTGTAAAAAAGCAACGCGTAACGAGATGTCAATAACGAGCAACTTCAACCACCTGGCCGAGGAATCATGACCCAACTAAATGAAATTAAACGCTTTGCCGGCGGCTCGCATTATGTCCTGGACGAAGAGCTCGCCAAGATCGTCAATATCTCAATGGCATTGGAAATGCCGTTGCTGCTCAAGGGCGAACCGGGCACCGGCAAGACCATGCTGGCCTATGCCATCGCCGAGGCGCTGAAGATGCCGTTGATCGTGTTGAATGTGAAATCCAGCATGAAACTGGTGGAGGCACTCTACCAGTACGATACGCTCACGCGCCTGAACGACAGCCGCTTCGGCGACTCCAAACGCGATGTCAGCCGGATCGAGGATTACATCCGCATGGGCAAGATCGGGCAGGCGTTTACGGCGGAGGCCCGCACGGTGCTGCTCATCGACGAGATCGACAAGGCTGACACCGACTTCCAGGACGATATGCTCGACGTGCTCGATCAGATGGAGTTTGACATCATCGAAATCGACAAGACGGTGGCGGCCCGGCACCGCCCCGTCATTATCATTACCTCCAACGCCAAGAAGGACCTCTCCGATCCCTTCCTGGGACGCTGCAACTTCCACCACATTGCTTTTCCTGACCCGGACATGATGCGTCGCATCGTGGGGGTGCACTTCCCGAACATTCAGGCGGACCTCATGGAGAACAGCATCGGCGCATTTTATCGGGTGCGCCAGATCGAGGGCGTGGAGAAGCGGCCGGCCACGAGAGAGCTGATCAACTGGGTCCGTGCGCTCCAATCCGACCCGGACTTCAACCCTCGGCAGCTGGCCAAGGGCGAGCTGCCCTACCTGGGGGTGCTGTTCAAAAAAAGCCAGGACCACCAGCGCGCCCGTGAGGCCTTCAGCCGAAGGCGCCTATAAGGCACAGGGCTTGGAGCATAGAACCGTTAATGATTGAGGTTCACGGTTGGAAAAGTACGAAAACCGGGAAAACCCCACCGTTGAATCCATGAACCGCTGAACCTTCTTTTTAGACACTAGACTAACCACATGTTCGTCGACTTCTTCTACAAGCTGCGGCAGGTCGGCATCCCGGCGAGCCCCACGGCGTTTCTCACGCTGCACCGGGCCCTCGGTGCGGGCCTGGTGGGCTCGCTCGAGGATTTTTATACAGCGGCGCGCTCAATTCTGGTCAAGAGCGAGCGCTATTTCGATTTGTTCGACCAGGTCTTCGCCCATCACTTCCAAGGGGCGGACATGCCTGATCCCAAGGGGCTCGAGCTGGACGCGCTGGCGCGCTCGATGCTCGAGATGTGGCTGCAGAAGCCGCAGGAACTGGCGCAGCTGCTCGGCATGGACGAAAAGGCCTTGCTCGATCTCACCCCCGAGCAGCTGATCGAGTATTTCAAAGAGCGTCTGAAAGAGCAGGCCGAGGCCCACCACGGCGGCGGCAAGTGGATCGGCACGGGCGGTTATTCACCGGTCGGCCACTCCGGCTATCACCCCGGCGGCATGCGGGTCGGCGGGGTGTCCGGCGGCAAGTCGGCCGTGAAGGTGGCTCTGGAAAGGCGCTACCGGGACTATTCGCAGGAGGGCCCTTTGACCGAGGCCTTGATGGGAGAGGCGCTCAAGCGCTTGCGGCACTTGACGCCCCATGGCCCGAAAGACCGGGTGAACGTCGAGGAGACCATCTACCGCATGACCAAAAACGGCGGGGAGATCGAAATCGTCTTCGACCGCGCCCTGAAAGACAAGCTCAAGGTCATTCTGGCCATCGACAACGGCGGTTGGTCCATGGACCCTTACATCCCCCTTGTCCAGACGCTGTTCGACTATGCCCGCGCCCAGTTCAAGGAGCTCAAGACATTTTTTTTCCACAACACGATTTACGGCACCCTCTGGGGCGACCCGGCGCGCTACCAGAAGCCGCAGCCGATCGCTGAGTTCGCGCGGTTCGACCCGGAAACACGGCTGGTCATCATCGGCGATGCCAGCATGGCGCCCTATGAGCTGATGGCGATGGACGGCTCGATTTATGCCGAAGAGCGCAGCGGCCGCCCGAGCTTGGAGTGCCTGGCCTTCTTGGCCAAAACCTTCCGCCATGCGGCTTGGCTCAATCCCAAGCCGCTCGCCTCCTGGAACTACACCCGCACCATTCTCGCCGTCCAGAAAATCTTCCCCATGTTCGAGCTCACCATCGACGGCCTGGAGCAGGCGGTGGGCCACCTGATGAAGAAATAGCTGGAGCCGGAGATTTCAGGGATCAAGGGCTAAAGTGACAAAGGTTACGACTCTCTTTCATTCAGCAGGATTCGGAAGGAGGCCAGCAATGCGGATGTCGGGCAAAAAAATCGCCGTCCTAGCGGCTGAAGGCGTCGAAGATCTCGAATTCTATGTCCCTCTGATGCGGCTGCAGGAGGAGGGCGCTGATGTCCTTGCTGTCGGCCTGGAGTTGAAAACCGTCCGAGGCAAGAATGGCCTCGTCATTGCCCCGGATATACGTTTGGACGCGCTTCGCAGCGAGGATCTTGCTGCTGTGATCGTGCCCGGCGGCTGGGCGCCGGACAAGCTGCGGCGCGATCCGCAGGCGACCCGCCTGATCCGGGAAATGGATGCAGCCCGAAAAATTCTGGGGTTCATTTGCCACGGGGGGCTGGTGGCGATTTCGGCCGGGATCGTTCGGGGCCGGAAAGCAACCGGCTCGCTGGGCATAAAAGATGACCTGGTGAATGCCGGGGCGACCTGGGTGGACGCACCTGCCTTTCGAGAAGATCATCTGGTCTGGGGGCGGGTGGTGGCCGATATCCCGGCGTTCTGCCGCGAAATGGTGGCAGCGCTGAATGCCGTAGAGACGTCGCGGTAAAACAGCATCTATTTCAAATCGACGGCACGAATGACTCCGTCTTTAAAGTAGAACCGGTGATAGGTCGGACGTGGCGGATCGCCCTTGAACCCCTGAACGAGCGCAACCGACTCCCAAACCGGATCGCCCTTCTCCAGATCCCTCTCCGGGATTGAAGCGTCCAGAAGCTTGAGCCGTGGCGCCTCGATCGACAAGACCCTGACCCGGTCCGGGTCATCGGAGTTCATCCTCAGCCATGAAATGATGCGGATCTCGTAATCCGAAGGGGCCTGCTCCGCGCTGGTTTGCGGCGAGTCAGGCGTCGGCGCCTGATCCTTGGTCTTCGTCGACGCTGATGCGCACGAAATCAGCCAGACCACCATGCATAAAACGATCAGAATCTTCATAGAGCCCATCCGGTTTGCAGACCTTGGTGTCGCCTCGCCTTTCTCCACTGTGTCATACTAACGCCTCACCGCCCCTAAGTCGAGGGATTCATAACAAGAGGAGCTTTGTCGGCGCTTGGACAGCAGGTAATGCTCAGTCGGCGCTGGGGCAGGATGATGTCGCCTTCGCCGGCGGGCTGGAGGCGGTTAATCCCCCGGTGGGTGAACCGGCCCCCGACGGAGACCATCACCCCGGGTGCGGGCTGCAACGGCACCCCGACACCGGCCATGGCGGCGAGAGCCCCGGCCTATGGCCCGGCGGAGTTCACCACGAGATCGGCACTCAAGCAATAGGTGCGGTGGCGGCGGAGGTCCAGAAGCTCGGCGCCGGTGACGTTGCGGTCGGCGGTCTGCAGGTCCGCAGCCGCGGTGACGTTGTGGATGTCGGCCCCGTTGGCCCGGGCCGATGCAAAAAGTGCATGGGCAGCCTGCAGGCGTCCATGGAGGCGTCGGGCACCTCGACGGCCGCGCAGAGGGAAGGGTTCAGGGCCGGCTCCAGTTCCAGGGCCTTCCGGGCCGGGAGTGAGCGGGTCGGAATGCCGGTTTCCCCGCAGCCGTCCAAGAAGCGCTCTCGATGGGTGAGGTCTTCTTCGTCCAGGGCCACGAAAAAACCGCCGTTCGGCTCGATTGCCTGGGGGGCAAGCCGCCGCAGAAGCTGGTTTTCCTTCCAGCACTCCTTACTTGATTCCAGAGCGCATGAAGCTTTGCACGAACTGGCGCTGGAACAGGAGAAAGGCGATCAGCAGCGGCGATACGGCCAGCAGGGTCCCGGCCGAGATGACCGAGAAGTTGACCCCGGACTCAGGCGCGCCAAAGATGGACAGGCCCACGGTGAGCGGGCGGGTGTTGGTCGAGTTGGTGATGACCACCGGCCACAAAAAGTTGTTCCAATGGTAGCTCACCGAAACCAGGCCGTAGGCCAGGTAGGTCGGCCGCGCCAATGGGACATAGACCTTGAGCAAAATAGCCAGCCGGCCGGCGCCTTCCACGCGCGCGGCGTCCTCCAATTCCCGGGGGACCTGCTTGAAGGCCTGGCGCAGGAGGAAGATCCCGAACGCTGAGCCCATGTAGGGCAGGCCGATCCCCAGGATTGTGTCCACCAAGCCGAGTTTGCTGGTCGTCAGGTAATTTTGCACGATGAGCACATCGGGCATGATCATGATTTGGACCAGAACCAGAATGAAAGCGATCTCCTTGCCCGGGAACTCGAAGCGGGCGAACGCGTAGGCCGCGAGCGTGCAGAGAACCAGCTGCCCGGCCAGGGTCATGCACACCAGCATGAAGGTGTTCAGAAAATAGCGGGCAAAGGGGGCGACTTTCCAGGCCGAGCGGAAATTGTCCAAGGTCAGGGGGGCTGCCAGGTCGAAGCGGCTCACGAAATCCATGGGGTGAAAGGCCGCCCAGGCAGCATAGAGCAGGGGTGCGGCCCACAGAAAGGCCAGAAACCAGGCCGCAATCTCTTCCAGGCGGTGCCCCCCGTCTTTGCCGCGAATCATTGGTAGTGAACCCTTTTTTCCATATAGGCGAATTGCGTAATGGCCAGCCCGCCCAGAATCACCAGGAGGACCACGGTCAGCGTGGAGGCATAGGCCGTGTCCCAAAAACTGAAAGCGACTTCGTAGATGTAATAGAGCAGCAACGACGACGCGTTGTCCGGTCCGCCCTTGGTCAGAATAAAGATGTGGTCCACAAGCTTGAAGGAATTGATGGTGGCGTTGACGACGACAAAGAGTGTCGTCGGCATCAGCAGCGGCAACGTCACACGCCGGAAAAAATACCATCGGCCGGCGCCCTCGAGGGTGGCGGCCTCCTCCAGCTCGGGGGGGATGCCTTGCAGTGCCGCCAGGTAAAAAATCATGAAAAACCCCGCGTCCTTCCAAATGGCCAGCACCATCAGGCAGCCCAATGCGGTGTTGGGATCACCCAACCAGTTGTGGCTGGCAAATCCCCAAAGGCTGCGAATATTGTCGAGCAGGCCGATCTGAGGCGTGTAGAAAAAAAGCCAGATGTTGGCCACCGCGATCATCGGCAGGATGGTCGGTGTGAAATAGGCGGCGCGGACGACGGCCCGTCCGGCCAGCTTGCCGTTGACCCACACCGCCATCAGCAGGGCCAGGCTGACGCTGACGGGGATGGTCCCCACGGAATAGACCAAATTGTTGCCCAATACCTGCCAGAAGACGGGGTCGCTCACCATACCGGTGTAATTGTCCAACCCGACAAATCGACTGGGCCGGCCCTGGCGCGACGTTGAGAAAAAACTCAAAAAAAAGCTGCCCACGATCGGGAAATGGGTGAAGGCCACCATCAACACCGATGCCGGCAGCAGCAGTAGCCACGCATACACCCAGCGCGCGGTTTTGGGATTCAAGCGCATGATTGTCACGGTTTTCAGCCCCGGCACCCGTACATTCCCCGTCCCATCGGGAAAAGGAAATTCGACACATCGGTCTGGATAGGGGAAAGGGGGGCGTCGGTTCAGCCCCCTCTTGATCCGTTCTGTTCATTAAGATATCGGCGCAAGCCGATATCTTCAGCGGTAGGGTTTGAGCACACGCTCGGCCTGTTGTTGGGCGGCCCCCAAAGCCTCCTTGGGCGTCTTTGCTCCAGTGAGCACGCTCTGGATGGCGTCGTCCAGGAACTTCTTCACCCGGGCGTTCTCATGCACCGAGAACTCGGCCACGGAATACGGAAACTGGTCGCGCGCCACGGCCGCGGCCGGGAAGTCGGCCACATATTTTTTCAAGGTTGCCGTTTCGTAGGCGGCCGGGCTGGTGGCGACGTAGCCGGTGGCCATGGACCAGCGGGCGCTCAATTCCGGTGCGGTCATGAACTTGATGAACTTCAGTGCCGCTGTGCGCTCCTGCGCAGAGGTCTTTTTGAAGATATAGAAGTTCCCGCCGCCGGTGGGTGAGCCGCGGCGCTGGCTGGCCGGAAGCATGCTCACGCCGAAGTCGAATTTGGCGCCGTCGCGGACGGCGGTGAGGTTGCCGGTGGTGTGCCACATGATGGCCGTGGCCCCTTCCAAAAATTTTTGGCGCAGGGTGCCCCAATCGGTGGTCCCTTCGGGCATCACTTTGTATTTCATTGCCAGATCGCGCCAGTATTGCAGCGCTTCGACGACCTCATTCTTGTCGAAGAAGGTTTGGTTGCCGTCCGGATTCATCAGCTCCAGACCGTTTTGGATGCACAGGGCCTGAAACATCCAGTAAGGATAACCGGTGGAGGGGATTTGTACGCCCCAGCGCGTGACGTTGCCGGAGGCGTCCTTCTTGGTCAGCTTTTGAGCCATGGCCGCCATCTCCTGCCATGTGGCCGGCGGCTTATTCGGGTCCAACCCGGCCTCCTTGAAGGCCTCCTTGTTGTGGTACATGACGATGGTCGAGCGCTGGAACGGCACTCCCCAGGTCTTGCCCTTAACCTTGGAGTTCTGCATCAGGGCGGGGTAAAAAGAGGAGAGCCATTGCTTGTCTTCAGCCGAAGTGGCGACCTCCTCGAAGGGCAAAATGACGTCCTGGTTCATGAGTTCGAAGACATCGATCGAGAACAACACGCTCAGCTGCACCGGCTGGCCGGCTTTGGCCGCGGCCAAGGCCTTGACCCGCGTGTCGTCGTAGTTGCCGGCGTATACCGCTTTTATCTTGCCGTCCTGCCGCACGATCCACTCGCGTGTCCCGACCTTGCAGGCGATGAGGCTGTCGGCGCCCAGGTATTCAAGGCTGAGCACTTCCGCCGGCAGGCCTGAAGTTGCCAGCCTGATCTTTTCGGGGCGCACCCCCATGACCAGCTTGTCGTTAGCCTCTCCCGGCACTCCTCCGGGCAGGCTCTCCTGCGCCCAGCGATCCGCTTCGGGCTCTTCCAGCGGGAGCAGGTTCATTGGCGGAGTGCCGATAAACCCTGCGGCGAACAGCGTGGCAGGCCGGGCGTAGAGCTCCTCAGGCGGGGCAAACTGTTCGATGTGGCCGGCTTCCAGCAGCACGATCTTGTCGGCCATCGTCATGGCCTCGACTTGGTCGTGGGTGACGTAAATCATAGTGATCCCCAGGCGCTGCTGAAGCATGCGGATCTCGCGGCGCATCTCGTGGCGCAGCTTGGCGTCGAGATTGGAGAGAGGCTCGTCCATGAGACATACCGGGGCCTCACTGACGATGGCCCGGCCCAGCGCAACCCGCTGGCGTTGGCCGCCGGAGAGTTCGGCCGGTTTTCGCTCCAGAAGGCCCTGCAGCCCCAGCAGCTCCATTGCCCGATCCAGCCGGCGCTGGCGCTCGGCGGAATTCAGTTTGCGGACCTTGAGGCCGAAGACGATGTTTTCGGCCACGTTGAGGTGAGGGAAGAGGGCGTAGGATTGAAAAACCATGGAGATGTTGCGTTTGGCCGGCGGCAGCCCCGTGACATCGTTACCGGCAATTCGGATCGTGCCGGTGCTGATGGATTCCAACCCGGCGATGAGCCTCAGTATGGTGGACTTGCCGCAACCGGAAGGGCCGAGCACCACCAGGAGTTCACCGGCCGTTGCAGTGAAGCTGACCTGATCTACCGCGCAAACATCACCCCACGATTTGGATACCCTCTCGAGCTCGATCTGCATCCGCTCAGGTTCCTCTAATTTGCCGGGTTAGACGCCGCAACCGGCCTCCGATCGCTAATAATTTCCTAACAATTCCCTAACATTCGAGGCTCTCTTCGTCAAGCCGGTTCAGGTTGGCAAGCCTATGTCCTGCGAGGCCGGAGGCACCCCGGATTGTGCCGAAGCGGTTTGAATCTTCCGGCCGGCCGTCCGCAAATCGATATTTCAGTAAACTTTTCGGGTTAGCGGCCGATGATGGTTGTATGAGATTTCTGTTTGTACTGATCCTGTGCATGTCGGTCTGGGGGGCCTCATCGCCGGCGATTTCCGAGAATGTCCCGGAACCGGGGGTCCCCATCCTGCTCTACCACCGCTTCGGGCCGACGGTGGCCGACAGCATGACGGTGACCACGGCGGTCTTTGAATCCCACCTGAAATACCTGCACGAAAACGGTTACACGGTCATCACCCTCAACGATCTGATGGGCATGGTGCTCGGCAAAACCATCCCGGCCGATGCCCGCTGCGTGGTGCTGGTTGCCGATGACGCCCACCGAACCGTCTACACCGAGGCGTTTCCACTGCTAAAAAAGTACGGAATGCCGATGACGATTTTCGCCTACCCGTCGGCGGTGTCCAACGCCTCTTATGCCATGACCTGGGACCAGCTGCGAGAGCTCAAGGCCAGCGGTCTTTGCGACGTGCAGTCCCACACCTACTGGCACCCCAACTTCAAAAAGGAGCGGGCGAAGCTGCCGCCGCCGGAGTTCGAGAAGCTGGTCCACCTCCAGTTCACCAAGTCCAGACAAAAGCTTGAAAAAGAGCTGGGCGGGAAGGTCGAGCTGTTGGCCTGGCCCTTTGGCATCTACGATCCCTGGTTGATGGACAAAGCCGCCGAGGCCGGATACGCCGCCGCCTTTTCGATCGAGCGCCGTCCGGTGACGCGCCGGGATCATCTCATGGCGCTGCCGCGCTACCTGCTGACCGACCGGGATCGGGGAAAAGCCTTTGAAGCTGTTTTGAATGGATCGACGTATATCGTCCGAAGGGAAAACCGCCATGCCGACAACCGTTTCTAAAATGCTGTTCTGGTTTTGTGCCGCTCTCATGCTGTTTCCGGGGCCAGGCCGCACGGATGGGGCTAACACCCTGCGGGTGATCGACCAGGATACCGGGCAGCCCGTCCCGGGCGCCGTGGTCACGCTGGACGGGGCCGCGCTCGCCGCGGGCTCCAACGGCCTCTTTTCGCTGCCGCCGTCGGCGGGCATCGTCAAAGTGAGGGCGCACGGGTACCAGCGTGCCAAGATGTCGCTGTCCATTCTCCCCGGCGCCGAACCGGTCGAGATCAAACTGAGCCCCTTGGCTCCCCGGGCGCTTTATTTATCTTTTTACGGGGTCGGCTCGAAAGCCCTCCGGGGGCCGGCATTGAAGCTGATCGATGAAACCGAGCTCAACGCGCTCGTCATCGACGTGAAAGGAGACCGGGGCATGATCCCGTACCGGAGCTCGGTCACCCTGGCCGCCGAGATCGGGGCGCAGAAAATCATTACGGTGCGCGACCCCGAGGAGCTGTTCGCCTCGTTCAAGGCGAGAGGGGTCTACACCATTGCCCGCATTGTGGTTTTCAAAGACGATCTCCTGGCTACGGCGCGGCCGGAGCTCGCCGTCAAAACCCCGGCCGGGGAAATTTGGCGCGACCGCGAGCACCTCGCCTGGGTGGACCCTTTCCGGAAGGAGGTCTGGGACTACAACATCCGGATCGCCGAGGAGGCGGCCCGGCTTGGGTTTGACGAAATCCAGTTCGATTACGTGCGGTTTCCCGACTCGCGCTCGCCGTGCTTCTCTCAGCCCAGCACCGAGGAGAGCCGCGTAACGGCAGTCGCCGGTTTCCTGCAGGAAGCTCGGGCCCGGCTGGCCCCCTACAATGTCTTCACCGCCGCGGACATTTTCGGCTATGTGTGCTGGAATACCAACGACACCGACATCGGCCAGAAACTTGAGCCCATGGCTGCGGCCGTGGACTATCTCTGCCCCATGCTCTACCCATCGGGGTTCCAGTTCGGGATCCCGGGCTACCGCAACCCCGTCCAGCGGCCCCACGAAATCGTTTACCTCTCCTTGAAGAAGGCCCAGGAACGCACCGGGATCGCAGCGGTCAGGTTTCGCCCCTGGCTTCAGTCCTTCAGGGATTACGCCTTCGACCGGAGGCCTTTCAGCGGCAAGGAGATTCACGACCAGATCAGCGCCGCGGACAAGTTCGGCTCGCAGGGCTGGATGCTCTGGAACCCCGCCAACGTCTACACGGCGGAGGCTCTGAAAAAGGAGATCCGGACGGCGAGCATTGGTGCGGTTGCGCCGCCCCCCTAAACCTATTAGAATGCCCTATCACTAAAGCAGTTTTTTCATGTGGGGGAGGCATCGTGCCGCTCCCGCAAGCGTCTCTCTTCATCACCGGTCAAACAACGCGGAACGCACCCGCCTGCTGGTGGGTCGATGGTTGCAAGCCCCAGGCCCGTAAAAGGAAAAACGTGGCGTACGTCCGGCTTTGTGGCGGCCGCGGCGGTGGTCCTCATGGCGTTGGCCGCAGACGCTGCTGCAGCGCTGTTGCCCGAGCCGCTCGCCGCCATTCCCCCAACGGTCGAGGGAGCCATCCGCACCGGAGAAACCCCCGGAGCCGTCGTCGTGATCGGCCACCGGGGCCGGGTGGTCATGCGCCAGGCCTTCGGTCATCGTAGTCTGGCGCCGCCACAGCCCATGACACGGGATGCCGTCTTTGACGTGGCCTCCCTCACCAAAGTCGTGGCCACCGTCCCGGCCATTCTCGTGCTTGTCGAGAACGGCCGGCTGCAGCTGGATGCCCCGGTCGCCCGCTACTGGCCGGAGTTCAAGGGCCGCGGCAAGGAGCGCATCCGCCTTCGGCAGTTGCTCACGCACTACTCCGGGCTGCGGCCCGGCCTGCCGCCCAAACCGGCGTGGTCGGGCTACGACGCCGCCCTGAAACAAATCATCAGGGACACCCCCTCGCAGCCAGCCGACTCCTGCTTCACATACAGCGACCTCAATTTTACCATCCTGGGGGAGCTGGTCCGGCGCGTCTCGGGCGAGCCCCTGGAGGTCTATTGCCGCAGGCACATCTTCGAACCCCTGGGGATGAAGGACACTGCTTTCAAGCCGCCGCCGTTTCTCCGTGAGCGCCTGGTGCCCACCATGGCAGGCAGCTCCGGGGTGGTGCACGACCCGGACACCCGGCGCATGGGCGGCATCTCGGGCGCGGCCGGCCTCTTCTCCACGGCAGACGATCTGGCCGTTTTCGCCCAAGTGATCCTGGATCAGGGCCGCCATGCAAACGGGCAGCTCCTCAGTCCCACCGCCGTCAAGAGCATGGTGCAGCCCCAATCGCCTGCGGGGAAACTGCCTGCAAGAGGCCTGGGGTGGGCGATCCATTCGGATTCCGGCAACTGGAGCGAAATGCTGCCACCAGGCTCTTTCGGTCATAAAGGGTTCACGGGCACGCTGCTCTGGATCGACCCGGAAACCAGCACGTATCTCATCGTCTTGGGCAACCGCGTGTACCCTGACGGCGAGGCCAGGGAGGAAACCCTGCGGGACAAGGTGTTCTCGCTAACGGTGCAGGCCACCGGCCGGCCCGCACCGGTATCGCCCGCGGATGCGCTTTCACACGTTCCGGCCGGCATGCCGGCGGGCAGGCTCATGACGGGGGTGGATGTTTTGGTTGCCCGCGAGTTCGCTGCCCTTGCGGGCAAACGGGTGGGGCTGATTACCAATCACACCGGCCTGGACGCTAACGGGAGGCGGTCGATCGATCTGCTGGCCAAGGCGCCCGAAATGAAGCTGCGCGCGCTCTTCAGCCCCGAGCACGGGCTGTCGGGCAAGGCGGATCGTAAGGTGGCCTCAGGCCTGGACGCCTCGACGGGGTTGCCGGTCCACAGCCTCTACGGGGAAACCCGGCGGCCGAAACCCGAGATGCTGAAGGGCCTGGACGCCCTGGTCTTCGATATCCAGGATGCAGGCACCCGTTTCTACACCTACATGACCACGATGGGCTACGCCATGGAAGCGGCTGCACAAGAGCGAATCGAATTCATCGTGCTGGACCGTCCCAACCCCATTACCGCTGAGCGCATGGAAGGCCCGGTGATGGACCCGGACCTGAAATCCTTCACCGGCTATTTCCCGCTGCCGGTTCGCCACGGCATGACCATCGGTGAACTGGCGCGGATGTTCAACGGCGAGAACCGGATGGGCGTTCGGCTGAAGGTGATCCCCATGCAGGGCTATCGCCGGAAGATGTGGTTCGACGAGACCGGGCTGCCATGGGTGAACCCATCGCCGAACCTGCGCTCCCTTGCCCAGGCGGTCCTTTATCCCGGGGTGGCCCTGTGCGAAGCGTCCAACGTTAGTGTCGGTCGGGGGACGGACACACCCTTCGAGTTGGTAGGCGCGCCGTGGGTTGATGCCGAGGAAGTGGCGGCCTATCTGCGCAACCGATCCATCCCCGGAGTAAACTTCGAGGCTGTCCGCTTCGTGCCCTCGGCCAGCATTTTCAAGGGCAAGGAGTGCCACGGCATTCGAATTGATTTAAAGGACCGGGACCAAGTGGACGCAGTTGCCCTGGGGATCGAACTCCTGTGCGCGCTGCAGCGGCTTAACCCCGGGGTTTTCCAACTCGACCCGGCGCTGCACCTGGTGGGCTCGCGTGCGGTGCTCCGGGCGATAGCCGACGGTCTACACCCGGAGTCGATCATTGCCTCCTGGCAGCCTCAGCTGGAAGAGTTCGGCCGCACCCGGGCACGCTACCTCCTCTATTAAAGCCGATTGCCAAGCGCCCCCCCCCTTGGCGAAAAATCAAAGATCGTTTCTGGATACCACTTTCGATCCCAGGAGGCCTTTATCTTTCCGGGGTTGAGTGCCAGGTAGGCGCGGTGGCATAATGAACACTCTTCGCAAGCCCTCTTTCAGCGAAATGGCCTCCTCAGGACAAAACCGAGAGCAGACACCACAACCGATACAGGCATTTTCATCCCTCTGCGCAACGCCCTTCTCGTTCAGGACGATGGCATCTGTAGGGCACCGTTCTGCGCACGTGCCGCAGCCCGTGCAGGCCTCCTCGTCGATCACGGCAAGATAGTAGGTGGAGTTAATCAGCGGCAGGGTGCCGTTGCGCCAAAGCCCGAAGGTATCGCAACAGTCTTTGCAGCAATTGCAAATGCTCGTCTCCGGGCTGGACTCCTTGGACCCCGGGTGAAACGCCTTGTGAATGAGCCCCGCCTGCTCCGCTGCTTTCATTATTTTGAGCGCTTCCGCCTTGGTCACTTTTTTTGCAAATCCCTGAGCCGTGGTGTGTCGCGCAGACTTGCCGAAGGTAAAGCAGTTCAACGTGGGCGCCTGGGTATCGCAGGTTTTTCCCAGGAGCCGCCCTCGTTGCCGGCAGAAGCAATGCCCAACCGCAATATCATCAAATTTGTTGATGATATCCTCGACGCTCTGGCTCGGCAGGACGAATTCGTCGGGGATGTCCAGCGTCTTGTCAACCGGTACGGTTTTGACAGGATTGCCGTCCTCCTTTATTGCCGCGGGAACGGTCCGGTCCACGGCCGGGGCATGATTGAACAGGGGCGAGATGGCATCATAATTTCCCTGGATCTGGTCTCGGAGTTCATGCAGCAGCTTTTCGAACAACCTAGCAAGATTTTTTTCTTCCTCACTTCCGGCCAGGTCCACCATGAATTTGTATTCCATCACGCCGACCAGCATGAGCGGCAGAAGCCGGTACACCATGATGCCCGTGGAGTTGGGCTGATTGAAAATAAGCCCTTTTTTGGCAATGCTCGAGGCGAGCTGCTCAACGTTCTCCTTTGAAAACCCGCTCGATTCAGCCAGCTGCTCCAAGGTTTGGGAGGCCTTTTGCCGAAAGGCATATATCAGGTCGAGTTCCTCCTCGTTGCCGCCGATAACGGCAGCGACGATTGCGGTTGCCGTATCACTTGCCGGGAATTGGATCATTCCCTGTTTGCAGATCACCCCGGTTGCTCGTTTGCGTTTTTCATCCGTGCTCAGTTGCTGCATACCGCCCCCCCTTTTTGGGTTTGATCCTGCGCCTCTTTTCCATCGCCTGTTACCCGGTATAGGCGGCAGGAGTTCGCATACACCTGCTGGGCCAGCGCCAGTGGGTCCTCACGCCGTACCTCGGCCAGCTTGAGCAGCACCGAGCGCACGAAGGCGGGTTCGTTGCGGCGATGGCGGCGCCGCTCGGGCTCGGGGGTGAGGTAGGGGGCGTCGGTTTCCACGAGGAGCTGATCGGGGGGAATCTGCGCGGCCAGTCGCCGCAGCGGCTCCCCGCGCTCCTTGAGGGTCAGAATTCCGGTGATGCCGATGTAGTAGCCCAGGTCGAGATAGCTTGAGAGCTCGGACCGGCTTCCGCTGAAACAGTGGACGACGGCCGCTCCGGCCGGAGGCGGGCAGGTGCGAACCAGCTCCAGAAAGCGGCCGTTGCTGTCCCGCTCGTGGAAAATCAGCGGCAGCCCGAGTTCGGAGGCGGCCTCGAGCTGGTGGACGAACCATTTTTCCTGCGCGTCCCGCGGGGAATACATGCGATTGAAGTCCAGGCCGATTTCCCCCCACGCGCGGACGGCAGGGTTTCTGGCCAGGACTGCCAGCGCTTCCAGGACGCTCTCGCTGCACTCCTGGGCGTCATGGGGGTGGACTCCCACCGAGGCCCAAACGCCCGGCCGGGCGCTGGCCAGGCCGACGGCTTTGCGGGACGTTTCGAGCGTGACGCCGATGGTCATCATGCGCACGACCCCGGCAGCCCGCGCGCGTTCGAATACGCCCTCTAAGTCGTTCCGGTAGGACGCGTCGTCCAGGTGACAGTGGCTATCGAAGAGGTGCATCTCCATCCATAAAAACCGGAAGTGATATTTCCGAATAGTATCACTCTGCATGCGGAGTTTCAACATGGCCCCATTCCCATGTAAACTCTGGGGTATGGCATCGTTTTTTTTGCCCCATCTCTCTTTTTGCCTTGATTTGATTCTTGTGATTTGAGAATATCCACAATCTTGGAGATGGCTGCTGTTCGAATTCACCGCATGGAGGGATCCCATGTTCAAAATCGTCAAACGCGAGGAGATGTCGCAAGGCACAGTGGTTCTGAATGAAATCGAGGCCCCGCTGATCGCCGGGAAAGCCAAGCCCGGCCAGTTCGTGATCCTCAAGGCCAACGATACCGGCGAGCGCATTCCGCTCACCATGGCCTACACGGACGCAGAGAAAGGCATCATCGCCGTGATCTACCAGGTGGTGGGAAAGTCCACCGCGCTGTTCAAGACCCTGAAGGTCGGCGAGGGCTACCAGGACGTGATCGGCCCGCTCGGCAAGCCCACGCACGTCGAAAAACTCGGCAAGGTCGTCTGCGTCGGGGGCGGCACCGGGGTGGCAGTGCTGCACCCCATCACCCGGGCCATGAAACAGGCCGGCAACCACGTGACGGCCATCATCGGCGCCCGGACCAAGGATCTGCTCATCCTCGAGGAGCTCATGAAGACGGCCTCCCACGAGCTGCACGTGTGCACCGACGACGGCTCCTACGGTCGCCACGGTTTCGTGACCCATGCGCTCAAGGACATTTTGGACAAGGAGAAAATCGATCTCGTGGTGGCCATCGGCCCTGTGCCGATGATGAAGTTCGTCTCCAAGCTGACCAAGGACTACAACGTGCACACGCTGGTCAGTCTGAACCCCATCATGGTGGACGGCACCGGCATGTGCGGGGGCTGCCGCGTGTCGGTCGGCGGCAAGAACCAGTTTGCCTGCGTGGACGGCCCCGAGTTCGACGGCCACCAGGTGGATTTCGACGAGCTAATGATGCGGCTGCAGGCCTATTGCGAGGAAGAAAAAATGTGCCACAACGAGTTCTGTATGCTGGAGGAGTCCTGGCATAAAAAGTAAACGGCATGACGTCGTCAAACACATAGCCTGCCACAACGGGTTAGCGAGCTGGAGGGAGAACATGTCGGTCGAAACAACGGCGAAGGAAAAAAAGCAGAAGAAAAATCGCGTGCAGATGCCCGAGCAGCCGCCCAAGGTCAGGGCGCGGAACTTTATAGAAGTTCCCACGGGGTACACGTCGGAGATGGCGCGCGAGGAGGCGTCGCGCTGCCTGCAGTGCAAAAACCCCGGGTGCGTCGAGGGCTGCCCGGTCGGCGTCGACATCCCGGGCTTCATCAAGCTCGTGCATGAGGGCGAGTTCACTCAGGCCATTCGCCACATCTGGACCATGAACAGCCTGCCGGCGGTTTGCGGCCGGGTTTGCCCCCAGGAGAGCCAGTGCGAGGGCCAGTGTGTTCTGGGCAAGAAGGGCGAGCCGGTTGCCATCGGCAACCTGGAGCGGTTCGCGGCGGATTGGGAGCGGGCGCAGGGCACCGGCGCGCTGCCGCCGAAAGCTGCCGCCAGCGGGAAGAAAGTGGCGGTGGTCGGCGCCGGGCCTGCCGGTCTGACCGTGGCCGGCGACCTGATCCAAAAGGGCCACGATGTGACGGTGTTCGAGGCCTTCCACAAACCGGGCGGGGTGCTGCTTTACGGCATCCCCGAGTTCCGTCTGCCCAAGGAGATCGTGGCCCAGGAGGTCAATTTCCTGGAGCGCCTGGGGGTGAAGGTGGAGTGCAACGCGGTGGTGGGCCGGACCATCACCTTAGATGAGTTGTTCGAGCAGGGCTATCAGGCCATCTTCCTGGGAGTGGGCGCCGGGCTGCCCAAGTTCATGAACATCCCGGGCGAAAACCTGGTGGGGATCCTCTCCGCCAACGAATACCTCACCCGGGCCAACCTGATGAAAGCCTATCTCTTCCCCAAAGTGGACACTCCGATTCCGCACGGCAAGGAGGTCGTGGTGCTCGGGGGCGGGAACGTGGCCATGGATTCCGCTCGCACCGCCTTGCGTTTGGGGGCGGACCGGGTGCGGTTGGTCTACCGTCGCTCGCGGGAGGAGATGCCGGCGCGGGCTGCCGAAGCCCATCATGCCGAGGAGGAGGGCATCGAGTTCTTTCTGCTCACCAATCCGGTGCGCTACCTCGGAAACGAAAAAGGGCGCTTGACGGGCATGGAGTGCATCAAGATGGAGCTGGGGGAACCGGACGCTTCCGGCCGGCGGCGACCGGTGGCCGTGAAGGGCTCGGAGTTCAAGATCGACTGCGACCTGTGCATCGTCGCGGTGGGCACCGGCGCTAACCCGCTCTTGACAAGCTCGACCCCGGACCTCAAGCTGAACAAATGGGGCTATATCGATACCGATCCAAAAACCGGTAAAACCAAAAAGAAAGGGGTCTGGGCCGGCGGGGACATCGTCACCGGCTCCGCCACCGTCATTTTGGCCATGGGGGCGGGGCGGGGCGCCGCCAACTCGATCCACGACTATTTGAACTTCGGCTGGTAAGTCCTTTACGTCAGCATCCGTTGCGCCGGGCGGCCATGTCCTGCCCGGCGTTTTTATTTTGAGATCATAGCGCGCATCATGTCACCGGCATTTTCGGCGTGGTCGGCAATCGACCCGATGATTTCCGCCAGCCGCACCATGTGGAAGACCGTGACCCCATCCAGCCCCATGTTGAACACCTTTTCCTTGACCAGGTCCTCGGCGAGGTCGGCCTCATGCTCCTTCTGGCGTATGGATCGAATGAGGTCCTTGACCTTTGCGCGCTGGCCTTCGGAATAGGTCCGAAAATAGTGCCGGGCTTCTGCGAGCATGACCCCCATAGCATCCACCGCGTCCAGCGACGCCTCGACCAGCAGCAAAATGTCCTTGTGAATCTCCTCCGGGACGCCCGGCTCCTTTCGAAACGACAGCCAATCGAGCGTGTCTTGCACGGAATCCAAGACGTTGTCTTGCTCGCCGAGATAGCGGAACAGCTGGAATTTGTCCACCGGCATGAGGGTGCCCTTGGGCAGGTGGCCGCGGATGCGGCGCTTGATGGCATCGGCCTGGTGCTCGAGGTCGTCAACCACCTGCTTGAGTTCGGCAAAGCGATGGCATTCGTTGGAGATGTGGCACTCGATCGCCTCCTGGAAGGCTGCTCCACACTCCTTGACTTTGTCCATGTGTTCGATAAGCCCTTCCAGGGGCGAGGGCTTGAACAAGTTGAAAAACGGAAACCGCATGTCTTCCTCCCCGTTTCTACAAGAAGAGTCTGAGGGTGGTGTAAACGGCCACGCAGGTCAGCGCCGCCGCCGGCACGGTCAGGACCCAGTACAGGATAATACGAAATACGACGCTTAGATTGACGGCATCGATCCCACCGGCCAGCCCGACCCCGATGATGCCTCCCACGGCGGAGTGAGTGGTCGACACCGGCAGCCCGAGCTTGGATGCAATCAGCACCGTGGTGGCGGCAGCGAATTCGACCGAAAAGCCGCGGGTGTTGGTCAGGGTCGTGACCCGTTCGCCCAGCGTTTCCATCACTCGGCGGCCGGCCATGACGATGCCCGCTGCGATCCCGACCCCGCCGAAAAGCAGCAGGAATATGGGTACGGGGACCTTGCTGCCGATTTCCCCGTAGGTCACGAAAAAATAGATCACGGCCAGCGGCCCGATGGCATTGGCAACGTCATTGGCGCCTTGCGCCAGGGCGACGTAGCAGGCAGTACCGACCTGGATGAAGCGGAAAACGGCCTCCGCGCCCTTTTCGGGGTGCCGGCGCACCGTTCGGTCCAAAGCCCATTTCCCCGCATAGCCCACCATGGCAGCCGCCAGGATGGAGAGGATCGTCGCCAGAGGGGTGGCCACCTGCAGCGTTTTACCCAACGGGGTTTTGTAAAGAAACGACATGACGACAATGAAAACGGCCAGCCCGATGAACAGCGGCGAATAGTGCAGGGCACGCTCGTGGGGCTTGGATCGCGCCATGACCAGCCATACGATGAGCTTGAACATGCCCAGCCCGATGACCAGCGCAAACAGCGGGGAAATGACCCAGCTCAGCACTACACCGCCCATGACGTTCCACTGGATGGCCGCGAACCCGCTGGAGGTGACGCCGAAACCGATCATAGCGCCGACGATGGAATGGGTGGTGGAGACCGGCAGCGATCGCCAGGTGGCGAAGCTGACCCAGAGCGCTGCCGAAAGCAGCGCCGAGAGGGCGCCGACGATGGTGTCGCGGGGATCGGCCAGAACCTCGGGGGAGACAATTCCGTGGCGGATGGTGTCGGTCACATGGGAGCCGATGAAGGCGGCGCCGACCACGTTGAGAACCGCGGCGATCACCATGGCCTGCCTGACGGTGATCGCCTTGGCGCCCACCGCCGACGCCATCGAATTGGCCAGATCGTTCGCGCCGATGTTCCAGGCCATGTAGAGTCCGACGGCGTATCCGAGAACCAGGATGATACTCTCCGGTGACATGGCCCCTGCAGAAATAGGTATTGGAATGAAAACCAGGCTGCGGGATACCACGGCAGGCTGCCGGAGTCAACGCGCATGCGCGGGCATGATCTTACACGGATAAGCCCCTTCCAGGATCTCAGAGGTCTTTGCTTTCGAGCAGGCCGTCGGCCGGCGGTGGGGGGGTGCCGATCTAACCGAACAGATCCACCCATTCCAGGAAGCGTTCCACCTTGTCCTCACCGTGCGGACGGAGGCTGGCGACGATCCGGTCGATCGGCTTTTCCGCGGGTGGGTTACCGTTTTCGTTCTTCGAAAAAAATTTGTCGGCGTAGCAGATAAGCTGCTCCTCGATTGAAATCGGCAGCATGTCCCGCTCCGGCAGCGGCAGCCGGTTGCGGCGAATGTCCGCGGCGCTAAGCCCTACACCGACGTGCCGTTCGCAGACCAGGCCGTGGCGGGGCAAGTTAAGGGCGTCGAGAATCTTCCGGCCGAGGAGCCCGTGGCGGATATAGGGGTCGCTGCCCCAACAGCCCAGACCGGGGCTGTGGGTGAGAAAGATGCCGATGTCGTGGAGCATGGCGGCGCTTTCGAGGAAGGCGAGATCCGGATGCAGGTGGGTCACACGGGCGGCAGCGGCCAGTGCCTTGCGGGCCACCAGGTGCCCGTGCTCCACGAGGATGCGGTGGGATGCGGATCCCGGCGCGTAATAGCGCTCGATAACCTCGAGAGGGTCCATGGGAACGCTTAGGCCGACTTGGCACCCTCCATGCTGCGGGCGAGAAGCACCCCTTCGATAAAGGGATCAATTCCCCCGTCCAGGACCTCGGTCACGTTGCCGATGTCCAAACCGATCCGGTGGTCTTTGACCAATTGGTAGGGCTGCAGCACATAGGAGCGAATCTGGCTGCCCCAGGCGATATCCTCCTTGCTGTCGTGAATCTCCTGAAGCTTTTCGTCCTGCTTTTGCTTTTCGCGCTGGTGCAACCGGGCCCGCAGGACTTTCATGGCCAGGTCCTTGTTGCGATACTGGGACTTTTCCTGCTGGCACTGGACGACGATTCCGCTCGGCAGGTGGGTGATGCGCACGGCGCTGCTGGTCTTGTTGACATGCTGGCCGCCGGAGCCGCTGGCGCGAAAGACGTCAATGCGCAGGTCCTTTTCCTCGACCTCCACCACGATCTCGCTGTCGAGTTCAGGAAAGACGAAAACCGATGCGAAGGATGTATGCCGTTTGCCGCTGGCGTTGAAGGGGGAAATTCGGACCAGCCGGTGAACGCCCACTTCGGATTTGAGATAGCCATAGGCATTTTCGCCGCTGGCCGTAAAGGTGGCGCTCTTGATTCCGGCTTCCTCTCCGGGCTGCAGGTCGATCAGTTCGAGTTTGTACCCCTTGCGTTCGACCCAGCGTGTGTACATGCGGAAGAGCATGTTGGCCCAATCCTGGGCCTCGGTACCGCCGGCGCCGGCATTGATGGAGACAATCGCATTGCGATCATCGTCCTCGCCGTCCAGCATGATATCGACGGCAAAGCGATCCACACGCCGGCGCAGATCCTCGGATTGGCGGCCGAGATCGGCGAGCGTGGCCTCATCGTGCTCGTCGACCGCCATTTCCAGGAGCCCCTGATGTTCTTCCAGCTCCTGCTGAAGCTGTTTGAAGCGCTCCAGGCGGTTGCTGACGGCGGTGCGCTCTTTCAAGGCGACTTTGGCCTTTTCGGGCGTGTTCCAAAAACCCTCTCGGCCGACGATGGCCTCAAGTTCCGCCAGGCGTCGTTCTTTGCCCGCTACGTCAAAGACAGTCCCTGATCTTTTGGATTTTGGCGCTGACATCCCTGAGGGTCTGCTTGATTTCGTAAGACATTTGATTTTCCTCCTTTGGCAATGCACCGCCTCGATCGGTTTTCAGCTGCGAGGGGCAGGCCGTTTTCGTCTTGAGGCCCACCACCCCCACCCGGCCCCGACGATGCTGACCGCCAGGCACCCGGCGGCGAAGACGTCTCCATGGCGAGTGTAGAAGGTCTGGGTGTCCAGCAGCGGTATTGACCGCGTAACAGCGGCCTCCGCCATCAAGTCCGTAGGATCGAGCATTCGGCCCACCGGGTCGATGAACCCACTGATCCCCGTGTTGGCTGCCCGCACCAGCGCGCGGCGGTTCTCCACCGCCCGCAGCGTAGCCAGCGAAAAATGCTGATAGGGGCCGGCGGTCGTCCCATACCATGCATCGTTGGTGATGGTGATCAGCAACCCGGCGCCGCTTTGGACCAGCAGCCGTGAAAGCTGCGGGAAAATGATCTCGTAGCAGATCTGAACCCCGAGCCTGCGGCCTCCCCAGTCCAGCACCCGGCCTTTCGGCCCCGCGGCGAAGTCGCCGACGTGCTCGACCATCTTGCCTAAAAACGGCAGGTACTCCTTAAACGGTGTGTACTCGCCGAAGGGGACAAGGTGCGCCTTGTCGTAATGGCCGAGCACTCTGCCGCCGGGGCCGAGCAAATAGGCCCGATTGTAATACTCCACCGTCGGACCGCGGGGTTCGAAGGCAGGGGCCCCGATCAGGAAATAGGTGTCGGCGGCCGCTACGCCGTCGAGCAGCATGCGCGTGGGCGGCACCTCCCGGAGGAAGTAAAACGGTGCGGCCGACTCCGGCCAGACAATGAGCTCAGGCTCCCGGTCCCGGGTGGAGAGCGAGAGCCGGATGTATTTTTCGATGGTCGCTGCCTGGAATGCCGGCTCCCATTTCTGCGACTGCTCGATGTTGCCCTGGATGATTGCAACGCGCACCGTCGGCGCGGTCGAAACCATTCGGTCGATCTCTCCGATGCGCAGCCCGCCGTAACCCCATGCCAGTACTATCAGCCCGCCAGCAGCGGCAATGCCGCCGATGGCCAGACGGCCGGCCACCGGGGCGGCTTGCCAGTTTTGCCGGAAGATGGCGAGCGCACCCAGAAACACGGCGGCATTGGCCATGGCGACCAATGCGGAGAGGCCATACACCCCAACTATATCCGATAGTTGAATCAGTTGCAAACGGGGGATTTGGGAGTAACCTAAAAGGGCCCAGGGAAAGCCTGTGAAGAGGAAGGACCGCAGGTACTCGAATCCGACCCACATCACCGGGAAGAAAAGCAGTGCTCGCAGCGGGGTCCGGCCGGCCGCCACGAAGCCGCAGGTCATCGGGGCCACAAACATCAGGCTCAGCACGCTGGCAAAGAGGAACAGGATCCCCACGCTGAGCAGTGTTGGAAGATGGCCATAAACGACCATCGTCGGGACCAGCCAGTAAAGGAGCGAACAAAAATGGGCGATCCCGAAGATAAGGCCGCGCCGAAACGCCTCTTTCGGGGCAGTTCCGTTGAGAGCCCAGAGAAGCGGCAGCAGCGCCACCCACGCCAGCCCATCGAAGGACAGCTTGGGAAAACCGGCGGTCAACAGCAGGCCGCTCAGAATGAGACCAGCCCAGATTTTGACTTCATTTATCATCATGACGAGCGGTTCGTAAAAAACCCCGCCTGGGCGGGGTTGTGCCGGAGTCTGAAAGATCAGTTTAGGCTGAAAGCCGGATTGCAGTCAACTGGATTTTCCCTGGTCCATTGCCACCACAAATTGTGTAATTGCCGAACTTGACACACAACATATATTAATCTATTCTATTACCCAGATCCTGAAGCGACATCGTCACAACAGGAGGCCAGATCCATGAACGACCTAAGGCAGATTTTCATAGACCAACTTGTCAAGAAAGGCGCCGACCCCTCCAGCCTACCCGGAATGCTGCGGGCTCTTTCCAAGATCCTTTCGGCGAATCCGGAAATCGACACGGCATCGGCCAACGAAAAACTCTGTTATCTCGGCTGGAACGAGATTCAAGTGGATTATCATCTTCTGCAGCTTGCGTTGGCCTATTTCGAATCGGAGGAGCCCGGATCCTCCGAGCGCTTTGAGCAAAACGAGAGCCGTCGTCAAGCCATGCGACTAAGAGAGTTGACAACCACCCCGCTTGCCCTGGGGGAAGCCTGAAGCGTACTCAAGCTGTCCGACGCTCACCCTGAACGGCCGCGCATCAGAGCATCCGCGCTGCTGCCAGATATCCCGCGACCGACACCAGAGCACTCAGAACCATGCCCCACCCGATGTCCACAACCACGATGGGCAGGGGCCAGTCCTTTAAGGTCGCCAGGTTTGTAAGGTCGTAGGTGGCATAGGTAAACAGCCCATACAAGGCCCCTAAAACCGCAGCGCGTGCAAGCGATCGATGGTCGAGGGCGGGATCGACGGCGAATATCAGCATGCCGGCCACAAACAGTAAATAAAATACGAACGCTGCCGGCCATTTCACTTTGTCCGCAAAAAACCGGCCGAGGTGCCTCGTGTAGAAACCTCTGGCGGCTATCCCCAGCCAAGCCAAATCCACAGCTAAAAATGCGGCGAGCATGATGGCGTAAACCGCACTTATGGTCGTATAGGACATACGAAGGGTTTCCTTTCAATGCGGTACCAAATTCGAAGTGTGCAAAAAATTTAACAACCAAATGTAATACGTATTCGCAGACGATCAACTTGTCCACGAGGAGAAAGAGATGCCGCACGCCATTACCATCACGATCGGAGAGATCAAACTAAAAGGTGAGTTCAACGAAACCCCAGCTGGACGGGCGATGGCAGCCGCTTTGCCCGTTGAGTGCCGGTGGTTGCGCTGGGGAGATGAGTACTACGGTACGACCACGCCTCTTTTGGGAAGCTACCCAGGCCCCGTAACGGATTTGATGGAGGTCGGTGATCTTGCTTACCATGGCCCGAATGGATGGTTGTGCCTGTTCTTCGGGCCGACACCGGCCAGCCGCGGCACCGAGCCCCGGGCTTCGGTGCCGGTTCAGAAGGTCGGCCGGGTTATGGGAGACTGGGACACCGTGAAGACCTTTGGCGATGCCGTCAATGCACGGATTGAGTCTGAGTAGCCAATACGTTCTGAACCCGTAGGGGTAAACCCAATTGGCAGCTGTTACGTCTAACATTTTCAAATGGCAGCGATCGCTCATGGCTTGGCGCTGACCGGTTCATCTTTTGAGGCATCTTTACGAGGCGTGGTTCTTCGGGTTCGGCTTTGGAACGATCGGCAAATGATGGTATAGTCTGCTTCAGTGAAACCGAGCGAACATCTTCGAAAAGGGCCCGGAGCCTCTCCGCCGGCTCAGCCCCCGGGGGGGTACCGCAGTCAGATGAGCGCGACAACACCGAAGCCGGTGGTGGTCTCAAAGGCAGAGGTATCCCGGGAGGTCGAGAGGCTGGATCGACCGGTTTCTTCGGAAGAAAACGACCTGGTGCGTCGTGCACAGCATGGCGACTCGCGGGCGATCGAAGCGCTCATCGGCCGCTACCAGAGGAAAGTTTACGGCATTGCCTACCAGATGTGTGGACTGGACAAGACCGAAGCCCACGATATGGCCCAGGAAGCGTTGCTGCAGATTTTCAGGAACATAAAACGGTTTGAAGGCCGCTCCCAGTTTTCGACGTGGCTCCATCGGGTGGCTGTCAATGCCTGCCTGGACATGCGCCGGCGCCAGCGTCGATGGACGCAGAGCATTTTTCCATGGCGATGGGGGAACCGGAGCGAGCAAGAGCCCGGGGACGCCATCGAGAGCCTTCCGGCCCCGCCGGATAGTGAGGACCCGCTTGCCAGGGTGAGTGGAAACGAGCTCAAACGGGATCTGGGGGCGGCACTCGATAGACTGTCAACCAACCAGCGGGTTGTTTTTCAGCTTAAGATCTTTCAGGAGTTGAGCATCGCGGAAATCGCCCAGGCCACGGGCATGGCCGAGGGAACCGTCAAGTCCCACCTCTTTCGTGCCACTCAGGCCGTGCGCACGCATCTTCGCCGATGGGTCGATCCATAAATGGGAAGGAGAAACACCATGCAGGCATGCCGCAATCATCAAGAGAACTTGATGCTGGACGTCATGGGCGAATTGAGCGATCATCACCTGCGCCGCACGTGGGAAGTCCACCTCGAGAGCTGTGCCCCATGCCGCGCCGAAAGACAGCGCCTGGTTCGCCTGCTTGCCGCCATGCGGGCGTCCGCTGCCCCGCCGGAGCTTTCCGGAGCCGCGGCC